>DAINRN010000006.1:0-4178 GCA_036741815.1 Acidobacteriota bacterium | reverse complement strand
CAATCCGCAGACGTACATGGTGGCCGCAGGCGGGCGTTGCCGCGTGGAGACCTTCACGCCGCAACGCCCGCCTGCGGCCACCATGTACGTCTGCGGATTGACCGTGTACGGGCGCGGCCACATCGGGAACTACCGGAGCCTGGTGGCCACGGACCTCCTGCGCCGCGTGCTGCGCTACAAGGGTTACCGCGTGATCGAGGTCATGAACATCACGGACGTGGACGACCGGATCATCAAGCTGGCCACGGAGGCGGGGCAGGACCTGCGGAGCTTCACCGCCGACCACATCCGCACCTTCGAGGAGGACCTGGCCACGATGAGGATGGAGCGGCCCGAGCACGTGCCCCGCGCCACCGAGCACGTCCCGGAGATGGTGGACCTCATCTCCCGGCTCATCGCCCGCGGCCACACGTACAGCGCCGACGGCAGTGTCTATTTCCGCATCGCCAGCTTCCCCGAGTACGGCCGGCTCTCGCGCCTCGACGCCGCCGGCATCAAGACGGGGACCCGGGTGGACACCGACAAGTACGACAAGGAGAACGCGCGCGACTTCGTGCTGTGGAAGGCCAAGGAGGACGAGCCGGCCTGGGCCCAGTGGGACGCGCCCTTCGGACGCGGGCGTCCGGGCTGGCACATCGAGTGCTCGGCCATGAGCATGAAGTACCTCGGCGAGACACTCGACCTGCACTGCGGGGGAGTGGACCTCATCTTCCCGCACCACGA
The DNA here is from genome assembly GCA_036741815.1 of Acidobacteriota bacterium. Lineage (GTDB taxonomy): Bacteria > Acidobacteriota > Vicinamibacteria > Fen-336 > Fen-336 > DAINRN01. The sequence goes on along the minus strand of DAINRN010000006.1, from coordinate 3,455 downwards.
GAACGAGATCTCCCAGAGCGAGTGCGGCACCGGCAAGCCGTTCGTCCGCCACTGGTTCCACATCCAGCACCTGCTCGTGGACAACGAGACGATGTCCAAGAGCAAGGGGAACTTCTTCACGATCCCGGACGTCCTGGCCCGCGGTCACCGGCCCGATGCCCTGCGCTACCTGCTCTGCGCGGCGCACTACCGGAGCCTCCTGAACTTCACGTGGGAGGGCCTGGAACAGGCGGCGGCGGCCCTCGAGCGAATCCACGGCCTGGCGCAGAGGCTCTCGGAGGTGGACCGGGACGGACCCATCTCGCCGCGGGTGCAACAGGCGGTCCAGCGCGCGGAAGGCGCCTTCGACGCGGCGCTGTCCGACGACCTGAACACGCCCGAGGCCCTGGCCGCGGTCCACGGCCTCGTGGCCGAGGCCAATGCCCTCCTCGCGTCCGCCGAGCTGACCCGCGAAGGGGCCGCCCTGGTGCGCGGGCAGCTCGAGAAGATGGACGGCGTGTTCGGTGTGCTGCTCCCGGCCGCCGAAGAGCGCCTTTCGCCGGCGGAGCAGGCCCTCTACGACGAGCGCCAGGAAGCCCGGCGCCAGCGGGACTTCGCCCGCGCGGACGACGCCCGGCGGCGCCTGGAAGAGGCGGGGATCCTCCTCGAGGACACGCCCAAGGGGACGCGGTGGCGGCGAAAGCGGTAAAGGGCTTGTTGCAGCGGCTGCGCGCAGCCGAGCCGCGGCCGGGGGAGGCGGGGGAGAGGCTGGCCTGCCGGCACCTCGAGTCGCGCGGGTTCGTGGTCCTGGCCCGGAACTTCCGTTGCCGCTCCGGCGAGGTGGACGTGGTGGCCCGCGACGGCGAGACCACCGTCTTCGTCGAGGTCAAGGAGCGCGCCGGCGTCTCGCACGGCGAGGCCCGCGACGCCGTCACCTTCGGCAAGCGCCGGCGGATCGTGCGCGCGGCGCGGATCTACGCGGCCGCCCGCGGGCTGTCCGAGTCGCCGCTCCGCTTCGACGTGGTCTCCATCGACTGGACGGACGAGGGCCGGCCGCAGATCCGGCACGACGCCGGGGCCTTCGCATGTGCGGCCGGGCCAGCCTCACCGCGTCGCCGGAAGAGATGGAGGAGGCCTTCGGCCTGGCCACCGCCCCGACCTTTTCCCCCCGCTACAACATCGCCCCGAGCGAGTCCATGCTCATCGTCCGCGCCGGGGCTACGGGCGAGCGGGAGGCGACCCAGGTCCGCTGGGGGTTGGTACGGCCGGGGTCCGAGTATGGCAAGGCTCCCATCAACCTGCCCATCGAGCATGCCGCGCGGGGCGCCATGCGCCGCGCGCTGCGCGAGCGCCGCTGCATCATCCCGCTGACCGGCTTCTACGAGTGGAAGCGGGCGGGCAAGGCGCGGCAGCCGTTCAACGTGAGGCGGAAGGACGGCAAGGTCTTCGGCGTGGCCGGCCTATGGGACCGCCTGGAGAGCGGGGACGCCGAGCCGCTCGAGTCCTGCCTGGTCCTGACCGCCGCCGCGAACGGCGTCGTGAGCCCCATCCACGACCGGATGCCCGTCATCATCGACCCGGCGTCGTACACGGGCTGGCTGGCCTCGCCGGCGCAGGGAGGGCCGGAGCTCATGGCCGCGTTCCAGCATCTGTCCGAGGACCTGCTGGAGAGCTATCCGGTGTCACCGCTGGTCAACAAGGCGGGGGTCGAGGATCCCCGGTGCCTCGAAGCGGCCCGCCCGGCCACGCTCTGGTAGAGCCGCGGCCGGGAAAGGGCGAGCTCCGACATCCCCTTCCGCGGTTGACGGGCCGGCGTCCCGCTCGATAGGATACGGTTCTGGCAGGGCGGGAATAGCTCAGTGGTAGAGTGCGACCTTGCCAAGGTCGAAGTCGCGGGTTCGAATCCCGTTTCCCGCTCCATCCCAAACACCTCGCGCCCTGGCTGTTATCCCGGTGCGAGGTGTTTTCCGTTTCAGGGCCGGTTCTCGCCGGTTCTCGCCGGTTCTCTCCGGTCAGTTCCGAACTGCCCATCTATTTGATCCCGCCCCGCCGGTCCTCTATATTTGATGTCAAGGTGGCGTAGCCAAGCGGTTAAGGCGGAGGTCTGCAAAACCTCTATTCAGCGGTTCAAATCCGCTCGCCACCTCCACTCCCGTCACCGAACTCACTTCCTGGCCGGGTAGGGATATCCCTGCTTGAGCGCCGCATCGAGCTGGCGATCGTCCCCGTAGATGTCGTCCACGAAGAAGACCACGCCCTCGGAGTTCACGTGGACCGTGTCGTAGAAGAGGATCACGGTCAGCGGCTCCTTCAGGTTCACGCGGGTCGGACGCGAGCCCTGCATGGCCGCGTCGATCCGCTGCCGCGTCCACTCCGGCTGGTCGCGCAGCACCCACTCCGCCAGCCGTGCGGGATCCTCAAGGCGAATGCAGCCGTGGCTGAAGTCGCGCCGCGCGCGAGAGAACAGCTGCTGGGCCGGGGTCCCGTGCATGTACACGTTCGCGGAATTGGGGAAGATGAACTTCGCCAGGCCCAGGGAGTTCCGGGGCCCCGGCTTCTGGCGCAGGTACAGCCGCCCGGAGAGCACGTGCGAGAGGTTCTCGCGCGTGGCGGGCAGGGCGGGGGCGTCATCGGCGCCGCTGGCCACGATCTCCATGTTCTCGCGGTCGAGATAGGCGGGGTCCCGGCGCGCGTGGGGGACGAGCTCCTTCACCGTGATGCTGTACGGCGGGTTCCAGTACGGCCGGAAGATGACGTACTCCATGCGGTCGATGAAGATCGGGGTCTTGTGGTCGAGCGACTTTCCGACCACCACGTTCATGCGCAGCGGCTCGGAGCCTGTCGTCGGATCACTGGCCCACAGCCGGAAGAGCGGGACGTTCACGAACACCGTCGGCTGGTCGCTCATCTCGGGCAGCCAGCGCATGCGCTCCATGGCCAGCTCGATCTGACGCACGCGGTGGGCGAGCGTCACGTTGAGCGTGGCGAGGGTGCCCGCGCCGATCACCCCGTCGGCCTCCAGGCCGTGCCGGCGCTGGAAGCCCTTGACGGCAGCGGGCAGGGGCCCGGAGTAGGAGCCGTCCGCGGGCAACGCGCTGTCGCCGGCCAGATCGCCGAAGACACGCAACCGCTCCGCCAGCTGCGGGACACCCGGCCAGGGCTGGCCGGGTTCCACCTTCTTACGGCCGGCGGGAAGCGCCGGAACAGGGGCCGGCTCGCCGTGCTGGGCTGCCGAGCGGTAGGCTGCCAGCGTCCGTTTCGCGCGGGCGTAATGCCCGAACGGCGGTTCCGCGGTGCGCAGCGCCCGGACGAGGTCGCCGTCTTGACGGAGCTGGCGCAGGGCCGCCACGCGGTCGAGCCGCTTCGGCGTGATGTCGTATCCCCAGCTCAAGGTGGCGGGATCCACCCGCCCGCCGCGCACGGCGGAAAGGAGGCGCGAGACGCTGACGGTGAGGGCCAGATCGAAGAGGGCGCGT
>DAINRN010000005.1:24135-24744 GCA_036741815.1 Acidobacteriota bacterium | reverse complement strand
TGATTACCACGCCGCACCTGGACACCGCGCGCGGGCCGCCCCTAGAATCGCGGCGGGAGGGAGGGATGAACGCGAGGCTGGGTCTGGCCGTCTTCGCCGCCGCCGCCGCCGTCGCCGCCGCGGCCGCCGCGCCTCCCGCGGAGGATCTCGCGGCTCGCGCAGCCCGGCTGCACCGGGACGCGATCGTGGTCGATACCCATCAAGACGTGCCGGAGGCGCTGGAGGAGAAGTGGGGGGCCTACGCCAACTGGCACGACATCGGGGAGCCGGGCGCCACCAAGCACGTCGACATCCCCCGCCTGCGTGACGGAGGAGTCACCGCGCCCTTCTTCGCCGTTTACGTGCCCGCGGTCTACGCGGAGACCGGGGGCGCGGGGCGCTATGCGCTCGAGCTGAGCGACATGGTGGACGGGATGGTGGCCTCGCACCCGAAGGACCTGGCGGCCGCCGCCTCGGTCGCGGACATACGCCGCGCGAAGACGGAGGGCCGCATCGCGGTCCTGAAGGGCATCGAGGGCGGCCACGCCATCGAGGACTCCATGGGCGCGCTGCGCGGCTTCTACCGGCTGGGCGTCCGGTACATGACCCTGACCCACACCAACACGAACC
>DAINRN010000005.1:9762-24094 GCA_036741815.1 Acidobacteriota bacterium | reverse complement strand
TGGGCGCCGCTCTTCGCCTCCCACTCCTCGTGCCGGGCGCTGTCGGACATCCCGCGCAACCTCACGGACGACCAGATCCAACGCATCGCGGCCAGGGGCGGCGTGGTCATGATCAACATCTCGTCCGCGTTCCTGGACCAGGCCGTGGTGGACCACTGGAAAGCGGCGATGGCGGGGATCCGACCGCAGTACGTGGGCATCAAGGAACGGTACAAGGACGACCCCAAGCGCCGGCAAGAGGAGCTCGACAAGCTCATCAAGGGACTCCCGTCCCGCGCGCCCACCGATTGGAAGAGGGCCGTGGACCACATCGAGCACGTGATCCGCATCGCGGGACCCGATGCGGTGGGCCTGGGCACGGATTTCGATGGCATCCCGGATCCCCCGACCGGCCTCGAGGACGTCTCCAGGCTTCCGCGGATCACGGAGGAGCTGCTGCGCCGCGGCCACTCCGAGGAGCAGGTGCGTAAAGTCCTGGGCGAGAACTTCTTGCGGTTCTTCTCGAAGGTGGAGGAGGTCTCGGGGTCGCTCTCCGGCGAGCCGCCCTCGCTGGCCAGTCTTTCCCCCAAGCCCTGATCGCGGCCGGGATCGCAAGACGCTCATCGGGATGCTTTTGGATCCCGACCTGAACGTGGGGGAGGCCTATGCCTCGGGGCGTCTTTCGCCGCGTGGCTCGGAGCGCGGCTCATGGCCGTGCCCTGGTTCGCGCGGCGTGTCGTGATCGACCGTTGGTTCCTCCACGCCGAGCAGCCTTCTTTGCGCCTCGGCGAGTCGTAACCCCGATTAGAATGCCGGCCTTGATAGGGAGGACTGATGAGGCACGCCATGGCGGGGTCCCTGTTGCTGACGATCGCCTGTACCGCCCCACCGGCGACGGACACCAGGCCGGCGACCGACACCAAGAAAGCGGCCCCGCCGCAGCGCAGCTCGGACCCGGCGGCCGTGCAGAAGCTCAAGGACTCGGGCAAGGAGGTCACGCCCGCAGCGTTCCTGGAGACGGTGCAGGCGGGGTACAACGACAAGCGGGCGGAGCTGGTCGCGCTCTACCTGGCGGCGGGGATCGATCCAAATGCCAAGGGGACCGACGACAACGCCGCGCTCCACCTCGCCGCCAGCCAGATGGCCGACGGCGCCGGTCAGCGCGAGCTGGTGGAGACGCTCCTGAAGGGCGGGGCCGACGTGCGCGCCCGCGGTTCGCAGAAGCGGACCCCGCTGCACGAGGCGGCCATCCACGGCGAGCTGGCGATCGTCGACGCGTTGCTGGCCGCCGGGGCCGAGGTGGACGCCCGCAGCGAAGGCGGCTACACGCCCCTCTACATCGCCTCCCAGAACGGCCACGTGGCCGTCATGAAGCGCTTGCTGGAGAAGGGCGCCGACGTGAACGCCCGGAACACGCTCACCGAGCAGACTCCCCTGATGGCCGCCGCCTACAACGCGGGCCCCGAGGCGATCGAGGTCCTGGCCGCGGCCAAGGCCGACCTGAACGCCGTCGACTACTCAAAGCGGTCCGCGCTCGACATGGCCGTGGACCTCAAGCGGGAGGAGGCGGTCGTCGCGGCGCTCCGCAAGGCCGGCGCGCAACCGGCCAAGAAGGAATGACAGCCGGGGCGGGCATGAGGCCCGGCTCTAGTCGAGGCCCAGCTCCGGCGCCTTCTTGAAGACGGCCAGCCCGAGCAGGCAGCCGACGGAGAGGTACGTGTACGACTGGACGAAAGCGCCCAGGAACCTGCCCGCGAGCGGGATCAGGCCGAGGACACCCACGAGGACGGTCTCCACCACCACGATCCCGGTGTAGACGCCCATTGCCGACCAGTACGTCGCGCCCATGGACCGGATGGCGCTGATGCCGGCCACCGGGTTCAGGGTGGAGAGGAACCCGCGGGAGATCGCCGCTGCCACCAGGGCGACAGGCGAGTAGAGGACCTTCCAGACGATGGCGAGCAAGTAGGCCAGCAGGACCCAGCCGGGGACACCGGTGTCGGAGTAGCCGGCTTCCTCCGCGGACGCCTCGGCTCGTCCGCCGTCCGCGCCCGCCGCGCTCTCCTCCTCGCCGTCCGCGCCCTCCTCCTCCTCCCCGCCGGCCGGCTCTCCGACGAGTTCCTGCACCTGCGGCGGCAGCGTCGGCTCCGGCGTGGGGGCGGGAGCGCCCGTGAGCGCGGAGGGGGCGGAGACGCCCACCGACCCCAGGACTTCGGCCGGCGGATGGAGGAAGGCCAGAAGCACCAGGGGGCCGGTGCTGATCAGGAATGCCGCGACGCCTCCGCGCATCGGCTCGACGAGGTCGGAGACGTCACCCACATTGGGCATGACCGTCTTGAGGTCGCCCGCGGACACCTTGTTGATCGCGTTGAAGGCGTATGCGTAGAGCAGCCCCTGCGAGAACAGTATGGCGAGGCCGGCGCCGAAGGCGGCGATCGACGCCACCACCGAAAACATCCCCACGATGACGGCCAGCAGCACGAACCCCATCTTGTCGGAGAGCGGGTAGCTGAACACCGTGCCCAGCTCGGCGGTCAGGGGCCGCGCGCGCATCCGCGCCTTCGCCTCCTCGGCCTCCTTCGCGGCCGTCGCCAGGCAGAGGGTGTCGCAGTTGGGGCAGATCATGGCGCTGCCCTGGCTCTTGACGCAGTCCGCGCACCAGCCCTTGCCGCACTCCGAGCAGATCCCCTGCGACGGCGTGGAGGAGTGATTGGCGCAGCGTCGCCAGTTGCCGCCGCCCGCGCGGGCGGGACGCGGGCTCGCGGTCTGCGACGCGCGGGCAGGCCCGGCGCCGGGAGCGGCCGGTGCGGGCGCCCGGGGGACGGGAGTGGACGCCGCCGCGGACGGAATCGTCGGCGACGCGGGACGGACGGCCGGCGCTACGGGCGGCGCCGCCGCGGCGGGCGCCGGGGCCAGGGCCAGCGACGCCTCGGCCACCAGGAAGACAGTGGAGCAGCCGCTGCATCGGGCTTTCAGCCCCGGCACGTCCTCCTTGTCGGGCGGGACGCGCAAGGCCTTGCGGCACGTCGGACACAGGACCGTCACGTTGGGCCGGGATTATAGCCGCCCCGCAGTGGCGGCCGCAGGGCGGGGCCGCCGGCGCCTAGGCGTCGCCGTACGAGCGGGTGACCTCCCCGTGCTGGCGCGCGTAGGTCACGCGCACGGCCCGCACGTACCCGTCGAAGCCCATGACGCCGAGGTCGGCGCCCACCAGGCCGCAGACGGCGCAGCGGAAGCCGCCCAGAAAGTGGCGCATCGGCTCGTGCCTTTGCCGCCAGAAGCAGCGCAGCCAGCTCAGCATGTCGTTTCCCTCCGGTGTCGGCGGAGGAGACGCTTCGGTAGGCGGCACCGACGTGACCGCGGTCACGAACAAATGCGCCGGGGTGACGCCGCGCGTATGATGCGCGCGCCAAGGAGGAGATCGACATGAGAACCACGATTGCGGTGATCGCGCTGGCCCTCATCACACCGGTGGTGTCCTTTGCCGCCGCAGGTACTGCGAACGGGACCTTCACCGTGAAGGGCAAGGCCGCGAAGCTCACCCACGCCTACGCCAAGGCCACGACTGATTCCTCGAACAAAGAAGAGATCGAGGTGATCCTCTCGGACATACCCCTGGATGCGAAGGTGCTCGACGACCCGACGCCCTTCGGCCTGATCGACCTGAGCCGGGCCGGCAAGCTGCACGGCATCAAGTTCTTCATCAAGCCCCCCAGCATGGTCACCGGCACGATGCTGTTCGACTACCCGGCCTTCAAGATGGGCTCGGTCTCGGCGGCGGGCAGCTACATCAAGGTCGACGTGAAGACGCTCGACAAGACGACGGTCGCCGGCAAGCTGTATACGACACAGCCGCTCGACTTCAACGACGTGCCCTACGAGTACAGCGTGACCTTCAGCGCGCCGTTGGGACGGTAGGGCGGGAAAAGAGCCAAGGACCGGTACTGAGGACCGGCCGGGAAAGACCGGTGAGTTATCGCGCGACGGGCTTGGTGGCCAGCGCCTTCCGCTTGATCGATCCCCAGGTCCCGCCGCCCCCCGGTGGTCAGGGCAAGCGAGAGGAACGGGGCGCACACTTCGATCAGCCGCCGCGATCATGCGGGAAACGCCGCACCCGTCAATTGCGCGTAACCCTCGCGTTGGACGAGAGCCGCTCCCGGAATCGGCTAAGCTCTCCCGTGACGGCAGACAAACGTGAGCACCCCCTTCTCCCGCCGCTCCGCGGTCCGCGCCGTGACGCAGTTCTGGGCCGACGACGCGGGCCTCTCGATCTTCTCCGCACTCCTGGTGGTATTCGTCTTCGTGATACCGCCGTTCCTCGCGCCGGGGAGCGGGCGGCGCGTGGCCGGCGACATCACCTACGCGCTCCTGCTGATCACGGGCGTGCACGCGCTGGCGGCGCGGGGCCCGGCCCGGATGGTGCTGATGCCCGTCGCGGTGATCACGCTGGCCGTGTACCTCGGCAGCCGGGTCGTGCCCGTCCCCGAGCCCTGGGTCCTCGGTATGGGCCTCCTGTCCCTGCTGCTCTTCCTGGCCGTCGTTCTCGGGCAGACGCTCCGCGCGGGGCCGGTCACCTTTCACCGCATCCAGGGCGCGGTGGCGTCCTACCTGCTGCTGGGCGTGATCTGGGCGCACGCCTACGCGCTCCTGGCCCAGCTGCGGCCGGCGGCGTTCTCCGGGCCGGTCAGCGCCGCCGACGGCCCCCGGTCCTTCCTCTACTTCAGCTTCGTGACGCTGGCGACGGTCGGCTACGGCGATGTCCTGCCGGTCCATCCGGCCGCCCGCTCCCTCGCAATGCTCGAAGCGGTCACCGGGAGCCTGTACCTGGCGACAGTGATCGCACGCCTGGTTTCGCTCGCAGTGGCGCCCGGCGGGAAGGCAAGCGGCGACGGCTAGTTCGTGACCTTCTTCCGGGCCGGGGGCGGCTGGTCCGAGGGCGGCGGCGGCTCGCGCAGGGGCGCAGGCGGGACCACCCTCCCGGCGGGCGCTTCGCGCAGCGCGCCCAGCTCCGCTTCGATGTCCGCGTCGAGCGCGCCCGGCGTCAGCAAGTCCTGCTCCAGGGACAGCAGCTCCTCCATGTCGCGCACGCCCCGCTCGGTCTCCTCCGCGGACGTCACCAGGCCGTCGAGCTGCTCCGTGATCGTCTTGGGATCCCGCATGGCGTAGCTCTGGTCGCGCAGGAGCTGCAGCACCTCCACCACGGTCTCGGTCTGGGCCTCCACGAGCTGCCGGTTCTCGAGCGCCTTGTCGTAGCGCTCCCGCCGCTTCTCCAGCACCTGACGGGTACGGGCCTTGATCTCCCGCACCCGCTCCGGCCCCTGGGCGATCTCGTGGTCGAGCATGGCGATCCGCTCCTGGATACGCTCGGCGTCCGTGGTCGAGAAGTACTGCTGATAGCGCTGCAGCGAGAAGCGCATGCGGAGGTAGAACGACAGCAGGAAATCCAGCTTCTGCACCAGCTCGTCGAGCAGCATCTGGGACGACGACTCGAAGCCCTTGTAGTTCTGGCGGATCTCCCCGGCGAGGCCCTGCAGGCCGTTGAAGCGCTTGCACTCCGCCTCGCTCAGGTGCTTCAGCATCTCGGAGGTCTCGACCTGCTGCCGGGCCTGCTGGGTCTCCTCCTCCTCCTCGGACGTGCGCGCGCGCACCAGGCGCTGGAACCGCTGATTCCCCGCCACAAGCGGCAGCACGATCATCTCCAGCCCCGCGGCCACGATGAGGGGCAGCACGCTGGCCCCGATCACGGCGAATCCTGCGGCGGTGACCAGGCCGATCAGGTTGTACTGGCTCTTGAAGGCGTGGGCGAGGTAGTTGGGCTCTTCCGCCATGGCCGTGCCGTCAGCTCGTGATGAGGGTTTCCGGCATGAGGGCCTCCCCGGAAAGGTCCCGCATCTTACACCCCGGCCGCGGGCGGCGTCCCTTGGCCCGATTTCATGAGGGATTGCGCGAGGCCTGAGCTAGTCTTCCGACACCTCGTCCTTCAGCTCGTTGATGTCGCAGACGCCTTCCCGGCGCGGGAAGTGCGTGCCCAGGGCCTCGCCGGCGCGCGCCACGCCCTTGACGATCCCGTCGGTGAAGCGCCCCGCGCGGAAGTCGGCCTCCATGGCCGCGGCCACGTCCTGCCAGAAGGTCTGACCGCAGGACTGGTGGATCCCGCTGTCCCCGAGGATGGCGAACTTCCGGCTGCGGGGGGCGACGTAGATGAGGACGCCGTTGCGCTCCGCGGTCCGAGCCATGCCCAGCTTCTCGAACTGGGCCGCGGCGGCCTTCTGCGGGTCTTCCACCGCCTGGTTGCTCACGTGGACCCGGACCTCGGCCCGCGAGCAGGCCTCGGCCTGGGAGATGGCCTTCACGATCCGATCGTGCTCGAGCGCGTTCAGGAATGCCTTGGTCTGCATGCGGACTCCTTCACCAGCTCCCGGAGGCCCCGCCTCCGCCGAAGGAGCCACCCCCTCCGGAGAAGCCGCCTCCGCCGGAAGACCCTCCTCCGCCGGACCATCCACCTCCGCTGGACCATCCGCCGCCGCCACCGCCCCAACCGCCACCGCTCCAGCCGCTGCCGCTGTAGGTGGCCCACCTACCACGGCGCCGGAACGCTCCGATCAATTGGAAGACGATGACCAGCGCGATGATGATGAAGAGGATCTTGTCCGAGTCCAACGCCGGTGCCGCCGATCGCGGGCTCGGCGAGGGAGCCTTGTACTCGCCGCGGGTGGCCGCGATGATCGCGTCGATGGCCGCCTCCAGGCCGCCCGCGAAATCGCCGGTCCGGAAGCGCGCGGCGAGCTCGTCGTCGAGGATGTGCTTGGCGGTGATGTCGGGCAAGGCCCCTTCCAGCCCGTAGCCGACCTCGATGCGCGACTTGCGGTCCTTCACGAAGACGAAGAGCACCACGCCGTTGTCGAGCTTCTCCCGGCCGGCCCGCCAGGACTGCGCGGTGCGGATCGTGAAGTCCTCGAGTGAGGGCGAGGGCAGCTCGGGGAAGATCGCGACCACGACCTGGTTGGAGGTCTGCTCGTCGAAGGCCTTCAACTTGGCGTCCAGGCGTTGCGCGTCCGCCGCGCCGACCAGGCCCGCGTAGTCGTTGAAGTAGCGGGCGGGCGGAGGCGGGAGCTGCTCCGCGGCCGCCGCGGCGGCCACGAAAACGGACGCCGCCGCCGCGGTCGCGAGCGCGGCCAGGAACGCGGAGAGGCCGGCTCCCCGCCCGCCCATGCCCGGGCCTACCGCGCCGGAGACGCGGCGGGTGGCGCCGGCGCGGCGGGCGACGCGCCGAACTCGAACTTCACCGCCGGCGCCTGCTCCGCGCCCGGCGCGGCCTTGAAGTAGGCCTTCTCCTTGAAGCCCATCAGGTTCGCGACGAGAGCCGCGGGGAACCGCTGGCGCGCGGTGTTGTACTCCTGCGCCTTCTCGTTGAAGCGCATGCGCTCGACGGCGATCCGATTCTCGGTGCCCTCGAGCTGGGCCTGCAGGTCACGGAAGTTCTGGTTGGCCTTCAGCTCCGGGTAGCGCTCCACCACCACCAGCAGCCGCGAGAGCGCCCCGGAGAGGGCGTCCTGTGCCGCCTGCCATTTCGCGAAGGCGGCCGGGTCGTTGGTGATGTTGCCCGGGGCCTGCACCTGTCCCACGCTCGCCCTCGCCTGGGTGACGGCCTCGAGGGTGGACCTCTCGAAGTTGGCGGCGCCCTGCACGGTGGAGACCAGGTTGGGGATGAGGTCGGCGCGCCGCTGGTAGACGCTCTCGACCTGCGCCCACTGCGCGTCCACCGCCTGCGACAGGCCGACGAGGTTGTTGTAGGTGCCCGCCAGGGCCAGGCCAAGGACCACGAGGACGATGACCACGACCACGGCGCAACCGATCCCCTTGCTCATGGGCGCTCCTCCGGTATCTACGTGACCATACTATGCGCAGACGGAACGGGAAGGCAGACGGCGGCTGAAGATGCTGTTACCTTTCGTACTTGTCCCGGGACAAGTTGCTTCAGGCTTCTCTCGAGACACGGTGCACCAACTCCGCGATCAAGCAGCCCCTAGGGACCCGGCCGCGCCTGCGCTCCTATGGCCGCGAACGGGATGTCCAGGATCGGATACTCCCGCCACTCCTTGCAGTTGAAGTGCCACCACTCGTTGGGCTCCACCGTGAAGCCCTGCGCCTCCATGGCCGCGCGCAGAACGTCCCGGCGCTCGTGTTCCTCCGGCGTCCCGCCCGCGTAGCTCGGATAGGCCCGGGGCGACATCTCGTCGTACGCGCTGGGCATCTGGACCTCGCTGCCCGTTTGCAGGTCGTACAGCGAGAGGTCCACGGCGCAGCCGCGGTTGTGCTTCGAACCCTCTTTGGGGTTGGCCACGAACTCCCGTTTGGCCTTCGGCGTCACGTCCCAGAAAAGCTTGGTGACGGTCCAGGGCCGGTAGCCGTCGAAGATGAGCAGGCCGTCCCCCTTCTCCCTGACCGCGTGGTGGGCGCGGACGGGCGCCTCGGCCGCGGGCCGCTGCAGGAGGGCGCGCGCCTCGGTATAGACCGGACGGCCCACGAAGTTGTTGGCGGTGGCGTAACGGATGTCGAGCTTGATGGTGGGGTCGCGCGAGACGATCTCCACCAGGTCCGGCGATCGGAACGTCCCCTTCTCACGAGGCGGCCCGGCATACGCACCCACGGCAGCGAGCACGACCCCGAGGACAACCGGCGCCGTCATGCGGTTCAGTATAGGTCCCGCTGTGGCGCCGGTCCCGCCGTTTCGGTTACGCTCCCTTGCCGTAACGCCGGTTACGCTCCCGTTCCCAAACGGAGGTCCAATGATCCGCCCCGCCACGCTGGCCGCGTGCCTGCTCCTCTCCACGTCCCTGGTCGCGCAAGAGCCCGCCGCCGACACGCCCGAGCCCGGCACGCGCGAGGCCATCGCCGCCGCCACCACGGAGCCCCGCTTCCTGTCGCCGTGGGTGGCCGACCTGCCGCAGTCCGCGAGCGTGCCCTCGCCCACGAAGCACCTCGGCCACATCGTGGGCGCGCCGGGGGAGCTGACCCGCACGGAGAAGATCTACGGCTACTACCGCGCGCTGGCGGCGGCCACGCCCCGTGTGAAGGTCGAGACCATCGGCAAGAGCGAGGAGGGCCGCGAGATCCTGCTCGTCTTCGTGGGCGACGAGGAGAGCCTGGCCAACCTGGACCGGATCCGCGGCGACATGGCGGACCTGGCGGACCCGCGCAAGACGGACGAGGCGGCCATGGAGCGGATCGTGGCCCGCAACAAGCCGCTGTACATGCTGCACGGCGGCCTGCACTCCACGGAGACGGGCTCGCCGGAGATGCTCTTGGAGCTGGCCTACCGGCTCGCCGTGTCCGAGGCCCCGCTCGTCCGCACCATCCGCGACCGCGTGGTCGTGCTCATCAATCCCGTGGCCGAGCCCGACGGCCGCGACAAGGCGGTGGACTGGTTCTACCGCCACCTCAAGGGCAAGACCGACTACGACAACCTGCCCCCCATATCGCCGCCCTACTGGGGGAAGTACGTCCTCCACGACAACAACCGCGACGGCGTGCAGCGCAAGCTGGCCCTGACGCGCGCCACCCAGGACGCCTACCTGCGCTGGCACCCCGCGGTGGTCCACGACCTGCACGAGTCCGTCCCGCTCCTATCCATCTGGACGGGCACCGGCCCCTACAACGTGAACCTGGACCCCATCATCCTCAGCGAGTGGCACGCCATCGCGTTCCACGAGGTGACGACCCTGACCAGCCTGGGGTTGCCCGGGGTGTGGACCTACGGCTTCGGCGAGGGATGGGCCCACATCTACGCGGACTCCGTGGCCATCAACCACAACGCCATCGGCCGGGGCTACGAGACCTTCGGCAACGGGACCGCGGAGACCGTGGAGCGCTACCTCGACCCCGAGGACGAGAAATACACCGGCAAGCCCGTCACCGAGGCCGACTGGTACCGCGCCTCTCCGCCCCCCAAGAAGTTCAATTGGTCGCTGCGGGACAACACGAACTACATGGAGACGGGCGTGCTGGCGGCGCTGCAGTACACCGCCCAGAACGGCGAGGCCATGCTCCGGAACTTCTGGCGCCGCGGCCGCAACGCCGTCAAGAAGGGCGAGACGGAGAAGCCCTACGCCGTGCTCATCCCCGAGGCGCAGGACGACGCGCTCCGCCTGGCCGCCATGATCAACCTGCTGCGCGCCCACGGCATCGAGGTCTCGCGCTCCCGCGACGCCTTCAAGGTCAAGGAGGGCGACTACCCGGCGGGCACGTACGTCGTGCGCATGGACCAGCCCTACCGCAGCTACGCGCTGGACCTGCTGCTGCCGCAGAAGTACCCGGCGGACAAGGCGCCCTGGGAGGCGTACGACGACGTGGCCTGGTCGCTGCCCGTCAGCTTCGGCGTGGAGACCAAGGTCGTCGAGGACGACGCGGTGCGGCGCGTACCGGTGGACCTGGTGAGCGCGCCGGTCCTGCCCCGGGGGCGCGTCACGGGCGATGGGCCCGTCTTCCTCGTGCGGGACACGGGACAGGAGGCCCTGCTGCAGGCGCGCATCCGGCTGGCCCGCTACACGGTGGAGGCGGCGGAGAAGGCGTTCTCGGCGGGAGGGATCACCTACCCGCGCGGGTCGTGGGTGTTGCCCGAGCAGGACGGCCTCGAGGCCGCCCTCGAGTCCGCGGCCGCGGAGCTGGGCCTCGAGGTGGCCTCCGCCGACTCGGCGCCCGACGTCCCGCGGCACGCGCTGGACCTGCCGCGGCTGGCCGTGCTGCAGACCTGGGCCGACACGCAGTCACCGGGCTGGGTTCGGATGATCTTCGACGACCAGAAGGTGCCCTACACCTTGATCATGGACGAGGACGTGAAGAAGGGCGGGCTCGCCGAGCGCTTCGACGTCATCCTGTTCCCCAACACCGACGACAGCCTGAGGACGATCGCCACCGGCATTGATCCCAAGCACAGGCCGCTGGCCTACACCAAGACGCCCGAGTTCCCGAGCCACGGGACCCCGACGTCGTCGCCCGACATCACGGGCGGCCTCACCGGGAAGGGCCTGGACAACCTGGAGGAGTTCGTGCGGCGGGGCGGCCTGCTGGTCACGCTGGGTGGCGCCTCCAAGGTGGCCCTCGACGGCGGGATCGCGCGCGACGTGTCCCGACCTTCGGTGAAGGGGGTGTACGCGCCGGGCAGCGAGCTGCGCGCGCGCTTCCGCCGGCCCGACCACCCGCTCGCCTACGGCTACGACGACGTGACCTCCGTCTTCCGCGAGGATCGCACGCTCTACGCGGTGCGCCATTCGGACGAGGGCCGGATCGTCCTGCAGTGGGGGACGGAGCTGCCCAAGGACGACGACACTAAGCCTGAGCCGCAGCCGGACGAGAAGGAGACGAAGAAGGACCTCGTGGTGAGCGGGGGGATCAAGGGGGGCGGAGAGATCGAAGGCAAGCCCGCCATCCTCGACATCCCCACCGGCAAGGGGCGCGTCCTGGCCTTCGACTTCGACCCCATCCACCGGTACCAGACGCTGTCCGACTTCCGGCTGGTCTGGAACGCGATCCTGAACTGGAACGACCTGCCGGCGGTCCCGATAGTCCGTTGACCCCGCTCAAGGCGTCTTGCTAACATAACCCGTTGCGCACGTCCCCGTTGAAACGAGGCTAGGGAGACGGTTCGGGAAACGCCGGCGGGACGCCGTGCCCCCGGTCACGTCCGACCGCGGCAGGCCATGTTACGATCGCAGGCTCTCGAACGTCTCTTCCGTCGTGCTGCGGGGGTCGGGCAGGTGGCGAGGGGGGTAGAGTGCGGCTGCAGAGTCCGAAGTCGTTGTGCCTCAAGCGGGTCGCCGGCGTGGCGGCCCTCGTCCTGGCCGGCGCGGGGCCGGCCCTGGCCACCAACCTCAACCTGGCGATCCAGAGCGGCGGGCAGGGCACCGTCACCGTGCCCCCCGGGGCCAACGTGCCCTACGCCATCGTGGGCGTGCTGAGCGACGCCGCCAGCGACGGGCTGGCCGGCTTCTCCCTCGACCTGACGTTCACGGGCGGCGCGCTGGCCATGGCCAACGAGCCCTCCGCCGCGCCCATGCTCTCCTTCGACAAGCCCGCCGGCGTCACGAACCCCGCGGGCTTCGGCGGCACCGTCGTGGCCGGCAAGCTGGTCCAGGTCGGGGGCGCGCAGAACACCATCGCCAACGTCTTCGCGCCGTATCCCAACGGCAACGTGGTGGTGGACGTGGCCCAGCTGGGACAGCCCGTGACGCTCGTCTCCGGGTCCCTGACGGCGCCGGTGGCGCCGGGCACCTATACCCTGTCGATGTCGGCGGTCGTGGCCACCGCGATCCAGCAGGGGCAGACCGGGGTGCCTTTCTGGCGCGTGGAGAAGGCCCTCCCCGGGACCCTGTCCCCCCTCACCGTGATCGTGTCGTCCGCGCGTCCGCGGAAGTGACGATTCGAATGGGAGCGTCCATGCATATTCGATCCGGTCTCATGGTGTCGGCCGCCGCCTTCGCCCTGACGGCCGCCGCCGTCACCGCCCAGGAGATCCAGCCCCGCATGGGCGAGGTCGTGCCCGGGCTCAATCCCGCGCAACAGGCACGCTTCGACGCGGGCCAGCTCGCGTTCGAGCACGTGTTCGACGCGGCGGGCGGCCTCGGCCCCATCATGAACGACGAGAGCTGCGCCGCCTGCCACTCCCTCCCGCGCGTCGGCGGGTCGGGGGCCAAGGTGGTCACCCGCTTCGGCAACTCGGGTCCCCCGTTCGACCCGCTGGAGAACCTGGGCGGCTCGCTCCTGCAGCGCGAGGCCATCTCGCCGGAGTGCCTGGAGTTCGTGCCCCCGGAGGCGAACGTCGCCATCTTCCGCATCACGCCCTCGGCCTTCGGGGCGGGGCTGGTGGAGGCCATCAAGCCGCAGGACATCATGAGGCGCGAAATCGTCCCCCCGCCGGGCGTAAGCGGCCGGGCCCATCGCGTGCACGCCCTCGAGGACCCGCCGGAGGCCAAGCGCAAGGTGGGGCGGTTCGGCTGGAAGGCCCAGGTGGCGACGCTCCTGACCTTCTCCGGCGACGCCTCCCTGAACGAGCTGGGCTTCACCAACCGCCTCGCCCCCGTGGAGAACGCCCCCAACGGCAACCAGAAGCTGCTCAAGTTGTGCGACAACGTCCCCGACCCGGAGGACGGCCCCGACCCCGAGGGCTTTCACCAGATCGACCGGCAGACGGACTTCCAGAAGTTCCTGGCCCAGCCCCCGCAGACGCCGCGCTCCGCCATGCCGGGGGAGACGCTCTTCACGAGCATCGGATGCGCCTCGTGCCACGTGGCCACACCGTACGTGACGGCGGCCAACGCCGAGCCGCCCCTGGCCAACCAGACCATCAAGCCCTACTCCGACTTCCTCCTCCACAACATGGGCAGCCTGGCGGACGGCATCGTTCAGGGAGACGCCAAGGAGGACGAGTTCCGGACGCCGGCGCTCTGGGGCCTGCGCGCGCGCGCCAAGATCTCCCTGCTGCACGACGGGCGCGTCACCGGCGGGACCATGGAGGACAACGTCAAGAACGCCATCGCCGCGCATGACGGGGAAGGTCTCGTCGCGGCCAACAACTTCGCCGGGCTCCTCACCCCCGACAAGGACAAGGTGGTGCGGTTCCTCCTCTCGCTGGGCCGCGCCGAGTTCGACGAAGAGGGCGACGACGACGTGGACGACTTCGACTGGTTCTTCCTGGAGAACGCCGGCTCCTTCACCGGACCGGGATCCTTCTTCGGCCCCGACGACCCGCAGGCGGTGGCGGACTTCGACCAGGACGGCGACTTCGACCTGGTGGACTTCACGGTGATGCAGCGGGCCATGACGGGGGCCCTGGTCGGCGCGCAGGAGCGCGCGGACGGCTCCCCGGTCCGCTAGCCCCGGCCGGCCGTCGCCGGCTTCCTCATCCTTCTCCCCGGCGGGCCGCGCGCGCGGCCCGCTGGGCGTCTTCGACGCTCACCGCGGCGAAGCGGACCGCGCCCTCGCCCCCGACGACCTGCGCCAGCAGCGGCAGGTCGGCCCCGATGATCGTGGCCACCTTGGGGTAGCCGCCGGTGGTCGGGCCGTCGGCCATCGCCACGATGGGCTGGCCGTCGGGAGGCACCTGCACCGATCCCGGCACCATCCCGTCGGAGGGGATCTCGCCGCCGCGGGCCGCCTCCAGCGACGGGCCCTGGAGGCGGCAGCCGACGCGGTCCGAGGCCGCGGCGACCCTGTATTCGCCGGCCAAAAATCGCGCCACCGACTCCGGCGTCAGGTGATCGTCCTGCGGCCCGAGCACGACGCGCAGCGTCGGTGTTCCGGCGCGGGCGCAGGCGGACGACGGCAGGGGCCCTTCGCGCGGGCGCGTGTCCCGAGC
>DAINRN010000005.1:9339-9752 GCA_036741815.1 Acidobacteriota bacterium | reverse complement strand
CCGAGCAGGGCCCGCGGCCAGACGGTCGCCCGCGCGTAGCGCCCGGCCGTCCAGACCGCCGAAGGCCGAGCCCAGGTCAGTGGCGCGCGATCCCAGCACCTCGGGCACGTCGATGCCGCCCGCGACCGCCACGTACGCGCGGCAGCCGGAGCGCCGCCCGGTGAAGAGGAGACGGTTTCCCGGCCGCGCCAGGACGGCCATTCCCGGAGGGACCGGCCACGCCCCCAGGTCCTCGCGGTGCAGCACGGGCCCCAGGTCGGCGCCCGTCACCGCCAGCCGCACGGGAGCGAGGAAGCGCAGCACGGGGCCCGCCACCGCGCACTCGAGGGCCGCGGCCCCCGGCGCGTTTCCGAGGGCGAGGTTCGCCGCGCGCAGCGCCACGGGGTCCATGGCCCCCGCCCAGGGCACGCCGT
>DAINRN010000005.1:7010-9329 GCA_036741815.1 Acidobacteriota bacterium | reverse complement strand
CCGGTGGCCGAAGCGCCCGAGGTCCTGCACGGTCGTCAGCAGGCCGCCGTCCACCACCTCCGCGATGGTCGGCGATGCCGGGCGCGTCGCGGGCCGCGCTGCCGACGCCGCGGACGGCGGGGGCAGGTCCGGCACGGGCGCGAACCGCACGCGATCGCCGGACTGGATGAGGCTCGCGGGATCCCGGAGGGGATCGAACAGCGGTGCGGCGGTGCGGCCGATCAGGTTCCAGCCTCCGGGGGACGCCGCCGGATAGACGGCGGTCATGCCGCCCGCGACGGCCACCGACCCCGCGGGCACGCGCACACGCGGGGTCTTTCGCCGCGGGGCCCGCAGCCGCTCGGGCAGCGGCCCCAGGTACGCGAAGCCGGGCATGAAGCCCAGCATGTACGCGGTGTACTCACGGGACGCGTGGAGCGAGACGAGATCGTCCAGCGTCAAGCCATTGGCGCGGGCCAACTCTTCACAGTCCGCGCCGCCGTAGAGGACCGGTATGCTGTGGAGCCGTCCCGGCGGCGCGGACAAGACCGGCTCCCGTGCGCGTCGTTCGAGCACTTGCCGGACTTCATCAAGACCGGTCTTTTCCGGGTCGTACACGACGAGCAACGAGGACAGCGCCGGCACGGACTCGCGCAACCCCGGGAAGGGATCACGGCGCAACGCCTCGTCGATCCCGCGCACGCGTGCATTGAGCGCGGGATCGACGCTGTCGCCGAGTTCCAGGGTCAGCGCGGCCTCGCCCAGCGGGCGCGCGCGCGGATACGCCGTCAAGGAGCCAGGGGGCGGAGGGTGATGCCCGCGGCCTGCAGGGCCGCCCGCACGGCGCGCGCGTTGGCCAGCGCGCTCGGGTTGTCGCCATGGAGGCACAGCGTGTCCGCCTTCACGCCCACGCTCGCCCCCGCGGCCGACCGCACCTCTCCGTCGCGCGCGATGGCCACCGCCTGGAGGGCGGCGGCGCGGGGATCGGTGATGACCGCATCCGGCATCGTCCGCGGCCGCAGGCTGCCGTCCTCCTCATACGCGCGGTCGGCGAAGGCCTCGGCCGCGAAGCGCAGCCCCTCGGCCTCCGCCGCGCGTCGCATCACCGCGGAAGAGGCGAGGCCCACGAGGACCAGGTCGGGGCCCGCGCGGGCCGTCGCCCGCGCCACCGCGCGCGCCAGGCGCTCGTCGCGCGCCGCCTGGTGGTAGAGCGCCCCGTGGGGCTTCACGTGCGCGACGCGCGCGCCGTGGGAGCGCGCGAAGGCCATGAGCGCGCCCACCTGGTAGACCACGTCCGTCTCCACCTCCTCGGGCGGCAACGCCATGGCGCGGCGCCCGAAGCCCCGCAGGTCGGGGTAGCCGGGATGGGCCCCCAGCGCGACCCCCGCGCGGGCCGCCGCCGCCACCGTGCGGTCCATGACCGCCGGGTCGCCGGCGTGGAATCCGCACGCGACGTTGACCGACGTCACCAGGGCGAGGAGGTCGGCGTCCGCGCCCATGGCCCAGGCGCCGAACCCCTCGCCCACGTCCGCGTTCAGGTCGATGTGGGGGCCATCGACCACGGATCAGTTGGTGCTGACGGCACGGATCTGGCCGCGGATCTCGCCGCCGGGGAAGTTCGAGGTGTGGATGTTGCAGTACGCTCCCCCGTTCCGCATGGCGTTCAGGATGTCGTCGAGGGTCAGGCCGCCGGTGACGTCGGACGCCCCGAACGAGTTCTCCATCAGGATCCCGCCATCCGGCGCGGCGAAGGGCGTCTGGGTGTTGGTCCCCGCGAGGTTCGGGTTGATGAAGGGGACCCGCACGGGGCCGTTGGCCCCCGTGGGCGCGAGGTGGATGTGGGCTCCCACCACCCCGCTGGAGAGACCGCGGGTCGTGATGCTGAAGTCCACGCGGTTGCCCGTCACCACGAACCCGCACACCCCGTTGGCCCCGGTTTCGCGGGCGGGAACCTCGTTGGCCCCGCTGAGGTCGGCCTGGAAGATTTCCTGGCCTTCGGTGGCGTCGTTGCAGCCCGTGGAGAGAAGACCGAGAACGAGCGCCGGCGCGAGCGCCAGCCCGAGCGAACCAGAAAGTCGATGCATCGTGCCTCCGGAATCGTTGAAGGGGTCGGGTGGTGATCCGTGGCGCGTTATCTCGACTGTAACACGCCCGGGCGGGGGCGCGCGGGCGGAATAAGCCGGCCCCCGGCCGCGTAAGGGGTCCAGGAGGTGCGTGATGTCGATCCTGGCTTCGAGCCTTGCCCTGACCCTGGCCACGGCGCCCGCGGTGACGGCGAAAGGCCCCGCCCCCCGCGTGGAGGTGGCTTTCGTGCTGGACACCACCGGCAGCATGGGCGGG
>DAINRN010000005.1:0-7000 GCA_036741815.1 Acidobacteriota bacterium | reverse complement strand
GTCCATCGCCCGCCGCATCGGCGAGGGGCGGCCGCGCCCCGACCTGCGCCTGGCCCTCGTGGCCTATCGCGACCGCGGCGACGCCTACGTCACCCAGGTCCACGACCTGACGGGGGACATGGACGCCGTGTACCGCGGGCTCATGTCCTTCCAGGCCGACGGCGGCGGCGACGGCCCCGAGCACGTCTCCGCCGCGCTCCACGACGCCGTCCACCGCGTCTCGTGGTCGCAGGGCCCCGGGCTGAAGGTGATCTTCCTCGTGGGCGACGCCCCGCCCCACGTGGACTACCAGGACGGCTTCGACTACCGGCGCCACGCGCGCGAGGCCGCGGCCCGCGGCATCGTGGTGGAGACCATCCAGTGCGGCGGGGACCAGGGCACGGCGGCCGTGTGGCGGGAGATCGCCTCCCTGGCGACGGGCCATTACGCGCGCATCGACGCCCAGGGCGGGATGCCCGTCCGCGTCACCCCCATGGACGAGGAGCTGGCGCGCTTGAACGGCGAGCTGTCGGCCACGGTGGTGGCGGGCGGCACCGCCCGCGAGCAGGCGACCGAGGCCCACCGTCTCGCGGCCCGCAAGGCGATGCCCGCCCCCATGGCCGCGGAGGCCGCGGGCTACTACGCGGGCGCGGGGCGCCTGGCGGACAAGGACCTCGTGGACCTGCCCGAGGCGGAGCAGAAGAAGGAGCTCGACGCGCTGCGGGCCGACGGCGCCGCGCCCGCCGCGCTGCAGGGCAAGACCGACGCCCAGGCCGTCGAGTACCTGCGGGCGCAGAAGGGCCGGCGCGAGGAGCTGCAGGCGAAGATCCGGGAGCTGCAGGCCCGCCGCGACGCGTACCTCGCGGCCGACACCTCCACCCGTGACGGCTTCGACGAGCAGGTGGTGTCCGCGCTGCGCGAGCGGGCGGCGGCGGTGGGCGTGCGGTTCTGAGGCGGGCGGGGGCCGGAGAAAGGCGCTACGGGAGCAGGAAGCGAAGGCTCCGCACGAGCGTCTTCTTCAGCTCGCGGCGGTCCACCACCATGTCCAGCATCCCGTGCTGGAGGAGGAACTCGGAGCGCTGGAACCCCTCGGGCAGCTTCTGGCGGATGGTCTGCTCGATGACGCGGGGCCCGGCGAACCCGATGAGGGCGCCGGGCTCCGCGATGTTCAGGTCCCCCAGCATGGCGAACGAGGCGGTGACCCCTCCCGTGGTGGGGTCGGTCAGGACGCTGATGAAGGGCAGGCGCGCGTCGTCCAGGCGCGCCAGGGCCGCCGAGATCTTGGCCATCTGCATGAGTGAGAGCGTGCCCTCCATCATGCGCGCGCCGCCCGAGCAGGAGACGATCACCAGCGGCAGCCGCTCCCGGGCCGCCTTCTCGATGGCGCGCGTGACCTTCTCGCCCACCACCACGCCCATGGACCCGCCGATGAAGCCGTACTCCATGGCCGCCACGAGGGTGGTGATGCCGCCCATGGGCGCCACCGCGGTGACCACGGCGTCCGCGCAGCCGGTCTTCAGCTTGCCGTCCTTCAGGCGCGCCGCGTAGGGCTTGGTGTCGCGGAAGCCGAGGGGGTCCGCGCTCACCAGGCCGGCGTCGAGCTCCTGCCAGGGCGAGTCGAACAGCATCTCCAGCCGCTCCCGAGCGGGGATCCGGAAGTGGAACGCGCACTTGGTGCAGACGCTCAGGTTGGCCAGCAGGTCGTTGCGGTAGAGGCTCTCCTTGCAGGATCCGCACTTGACGTAGAGGCCCTCCGGGACGCGGCTCTCCTGCTCGTTGGGCGGCAGGGGGGTGTGCTCGCGCCGGAACCACGCCATGGCCGGGACCTACTCCTCGGTGGTCTGCTCGTCCTTCTCCAGGTCGTTCTCCACTCCGAGGATCTTGCACACGCCGTCGTAGATCTGCTTGGCGGCGTCCTTGGAGTTCTTCAGCTCCGCCAGGCGGTCCTTCACCTTCGACAGCTCCTCCTCGATCTGGTTGTTCAGGTCGTTGATCTGCTTGCGGGTCATCTCCAGCGTCTGCTTGTAGAACTGGGCCTGGTCCTTGGACAGCGACATGGCGCCTATGCCTCCATCGGGATGCCGCCGCGGCCGGCGGCGTCCGCCTTCATTTGATGCCGAACCGCCTCAGGAACTTCTGGATGGACGAGGCCTCCTTGGCGGGCGGGGCCTCGTCGCCGGCCTCCGGCGCGGCGGCCTCCGCGGCCGGCGCCTGCGGCTCGTCCGCAACCGCGTGCCGATGGATCCCGGACGTGGGCTCGTCGGACACGGGCTCGCCCCTCTCCTCCTGCTCGAACAGGAGCTGCACGAAGCGGGCGATGTCGGCGCCGGTGGGAGATCGCCCGGTGTGGAGTTGGCGCTCCAGGTCCTTCTGCATCTCCGCCGCGTCGTCGTACCGCTGCTCGGGGTCGCGGGCCAGGGCCTTCATGGTGGCCCGCTCCAGCTCCTCGGGGATGGCCGGGTTGACGGAGGACGGGGCCGCGATCTGGCACTGCCGCACCATCTCGAGGATGCTGAGCTCGGAGGTGCCGAGGAACGGCCGCTGGTCGGTCAGCATCTCGTAGAGGACGAGGCCCAGGGAGAAGATGTCGGACCGCCGGTCCATGGGCTTTCCCCAGGCCTGCTCCGGGCTCATGTAGAGGAGCTTGCCGCGCAGGGCCCCGGACTCGTGCGCCGTGGCCTTGGTGGCGGCCTTGGCGATCCCGAAGTCCGTGAGCTTCACGTCCCCCTCGAAGGAGATCAGGATGTTCTGCGGGCTCACGTCGCGGTGGACGATCTTCATCTTCTGGCCCCGGTCGTCCTTCTTGCGGTGGGCGTACTCCAGGGCGGAGCAGACCTTGCTCGCGACGAGGACGGCCAGGTCGGGGGGCAGCGGCGTCCCGCGCTCCTTGGCCCGCCGCAGGATGGAGCGCAGGTCGCGGCCGTGGACGTACTCCATCGCGATGTAGTAGCTCTTCTCGATCTTGCCGAGGTCGAAGATCTGGACGATGTTCGGGTGGGCGAGGCCGGCCACCATCTTGGCCTCGTCGATGAACATGTCCACGAACTCCTTGTTGTCGGAGAGGTGGGGCAGGATGCGCTTGACGGCCACCACCTTCTCGAAGCCCTCGACGCCCGTTCTCTTCGCGCGGAACAGCTCCGCCATGCCGCCCACCGCGATCTTCTCGAGGAGCTGGTACGGACCGTAGGTCTCGTCGGCCGACGGCTCGGCGGGGCCGGGGGCGGCCGCCGGCGGGGCGGCGCGCGGCGGGGCCGGCGCGGGCGCCCGTGGCGCCGGACGGAAGGGGGCCGCTTCGGCGAAAGCGGCGTCGGCCAGGGCCCCGAGGTCCAGGGCCCCGCTCTCGGCGCCCGCCGACTTGGGCGCCGCGGCCTTGAAGCGGGTGCCCGAGCGGCCGGCCTCCGCCGGCGCAGCCTTCTCGGCCGGCGGCGCGCCGAGCTTCTCCAGATCCCGCAGGAGGCCCACGGAGTCGTCCGGCGCCATGATGCCGTCGAGCAGGGAATCGCCGTCGGGCTGCGCGGCATCGGGCTCCGCGGCTTTGGGCTCGGCGGCCGCCGGCGGCTCGATGAGCGATTCGACCGGCGCGGAGGCGTCGGCGCGCGTGGCCGCCTCGCCCGGCTCCGAGAACGCGTCGAGGAGCGCGGCCACGTCCTCGGGCAACGCCCCGCCGGCGGACGCGCCCGCCTCCTGCTCGAAAGGGCTCCTCTCCGGCGCCCGGGGCTCGCTCACCTTGACCTTGATGGGGCCCTTGTGCCCCGCGTCCCGGGCGGGCGCCGCCGCCGTCCGCGGCTTCGCCGGCGCGGCCTTGTCCGCGGCGTCCAGCATGTCGCCGAAGATGTCTTCCGAGGTCAGCAGGCCTTCCGGCTCCTTGGACGGAGGGGACACGGCCGGGTTGTCCTTGCCCTTCGGGGAGCTCATTCAGGCTTTGGCCGCAGGACGGCGACCCTCACGGTACGAAGGCTTAACCGAAGACTCGCACGAGGATAGCGGGGAAGGGTGGCGGGAGTCAAAACGCGCGCCGGCGCCCACTGCGCTTATAATCGCCCAGCCACTCGCCTTCGGAGGCTCACCGGGCCACGATGGACTTCCTGATCTCGCTCATCTTCTCCAATCCCTACATCCCGTGGATCTTGCTGGGAGCGGCGGTGTTGGTGGCCTACAACAAGCTGGCGCCCCGGATGTCGGTCCGCGCCCCCGTCGGCGGGCAGGTCAACGACATCGTGGGGCGGATGCTCGGGCCCCGGTTCGCCGAGCGCAAGTTAAAGAAGGAAGTCGAGGCCTTCAAGAAGGAGGCCAACTGGCTGGCCGCGGGAAAGTTGCTGGAGGACCACGGCGACCTCGTGGAGGCAGTCGAGGCCTATACCTCGGGCAGCGAGTACTGGGCGGCGGCTTCCGTCCTGGAGCGGATGGGCCGTGGGGAGCGGGCCGCGGAGATGTACCTGCAGGCCGGGGACCACAAGAAGGCGGCCAAGGTCTTCTCCGACATCGGAAAGCCGGCCAAGGCGGCCGCCCTCTTCCTGGAGAAGGGCAATACGCTCGAGGCCGCGCGCCTGTTCGGCGTGGCCGGGGCGTGGGACACCGCCGCGGACCTGTACGCCAAGGGGGGCTATCCGCTCCGGGCCGCGGAGGCCTACGCCAAGAAGGGCGAGTTCCTGAAGGCCGCAGAGGCGTACGAGAAGCACTTCATGGAGAACGTGTCCTACGGCACCGCCTACTCGTCCACCGCGGCGTCCCCGGACCAGAAGAGCGCGCTCCTGGCCGGCCAGAGCTACGAGAAGGCCAAGGACCTGAACCGGGCGCTGCAGGTGTACGTGAAGGGCGGCTTCTTCAAGGAAGCGGCCGGGGCGTGCGTGGCGCTCGGCCAGTACGCGAAGGCCGCGGAGCTGTACATGCGCGCGGAGGATCCCGCCAACGCCGCCACCGCCTTCGAGCGCGCGGGCGACCTGGTCCATGCCGCGAACCTGCGCGGCGAGCTGGCGCTCAAGGAGGAGCGGATCCCCGAGGCGGCGGCCTTCTTCCAGAAGGGCCAGGACTACCTTCGCGCCGCAGAGCTGTTCGAGTCCGCGGGGATGCTGGCGGACTCGGCGGGTGCCTACGAGGCGGGCGACAGCCACGCGGCGGCGGGGTCCGTGTACATCCGCGCGGGCCTGAAGGACCGCGCGGCGGCCAGCTACGAGCGGGCGGGGGAGTTCGAGACCGCGGCCAAGCTCTACGACGAGGTGGGCAACGACGCCAAGGGGATCGAGCTCTACGAGAAGGCGGGCCTCACGTTCAAGAGCGGAGAGGCCGCGGCCCGCGCGGGCGATCGCGAGCGGGCCATAGCGCTCCTGCAGCGCGTGAGCGCCCAGGACGAGAACTACCGCGTGGCCGCCGAGCTCCTGGCCCGGCTCTTCCTGGAAGCGGGGCGGCCCGCGCTGGCGGTGGAGAGGCTGCGCCGGATCCTGGGCTCGGAGCCGGTATCGGCGTCCACGCTCGACCTGTACTACTGGATGGCCGTGGCCCAGGAGAAGTCCGGCAAGGGCGCCGAGGCCCTCTCGATCTACGAGCAGGTCCTGGCCGAGGACCTCCACTTCCGCGACGTGGAGTCGCGCGTGGCCGCGGTGCGCGCGGGCCGGCCCTCCCCCGATCTCCCGCCCATCATCGGCCCCCGCCGGGCCGCGCCCGCTCCGCCCCGTGCCGCGGCGCCCGCCCCCGCGGCCGCCGTGCCGGCGGCGCGCGCGCACCGCTTCGTCAACCGGCAGGAGATGGGCCGCGGCCCGCTGGGCACGGTCTACCGCGCCGAGGAGGAAGGCGACGGCCGCCACGTCGCCCTGCGCGTCCTGCCCGCGGCGCTCCTGGCGGGCCCGGGTGTCTTGCAGGGCCTGGTGGCCGATCTCAAGGCCGCCGCGGGCCTGTCCCATCCGAACCTGGTCAAGGTCATCGGCGTGACCGAGATCGACGGGCAGCGCTGCGTGGTGACCGAGTTCGTGCAGGGGAAGACCTTCGCCGAGGCGCTGCGCGCGGGGCACAAGATGAAGGTCCAGCAGGTGCACGGCCTGGGCCGCGTCCTCGCCCAGGCCCTTTCCTTCGTCCACGGGAAAGGCCTGGTCCACGGATCCATCCAGCCCTCCAACATCATGGTCGCCTCCGGGGTGGTCAAGCTCGCGGACCTGGGCCTGGGGCGCCTGGCGCAGTCGCATCCTCCGGCCGAGCACTACCGCGCCCCCGAGAACCAGCTCGACGCGGCGGGCGACCTCTACGCGCTGTGCGCCGTCCTCTACCACCTCCTCACCGGCGTGCACCCGCGCTCCCAGCCGCAGGGGGCGGCCCTGCCCCTGCCGGGCAAGCTGGCCGACGG
The DNA here is from genome assembly GCA_036741815.1 of Acidobacteriota bacterium. GTDB lineage: Bacteria > Acidobacteriota > Vicinamibacteria > Fen-336 > Fen-336 > DAINRN01. The sequence continues at coordinate 687 of DAINRN010000005.1, read as the reverse complement.
CGTGCCGGAGGCCTTCGACAAGCTGCTCATTCGGGGCCTCCATCCCCGGCGGGAGCTGCGGCACGCGGGCGCGGACGAGGTCTTGGCCGAGCTCAAGGACATGATGAGGATCGTCTAGGGGACGTCTTCGCCTCGATTCGACCGAGCCCTCCTCCCGCCGTGCCGATGGCCGAGCCCATGACTGTCCTCACCGACTACGGCCTGGCGGCCGTGGCGGCCCTGCTCGCGGCACGGCTCATGGGGCAGGCCGACGGCCAGACGGCCCGGCGGCTGTGGGGCGCGTCCTTCGTCGCCGTCGGCCTGGCCGCCGCCGCCGGCGGCACCTGGCACGGCTGGTCCCCGCGCATGACCCGGCCGTCGGCGGACGCGCTGTGGCTCGTGACCTACGTGTTCCTCGGGCTGGGCAACGCCCTCATCCTGGCCGGGGCGGCGTGGACGGCGGCGCGCGGCGGCCTGCGCGCGGCGCTCCTCACGGCCGTCGTCGTCCGCTTCGTCGTCTGGTTCGGCTTCATCGCCCGCAATCCCGATTTCCGCTACGTCATCTACGACTACGCGGGGACGCTCCTGGGCCTGCTCGCGCTCTCGGCCTGCCTGGCGTGGCGGAAGCGTCCCGGCGCGGGCTGGATCGCCGCCGGGGTCGCGGTCTCGCTGGCCGGCGCGGTGATCCAGCGCGGGCGCCTGGCCCCC
>DAINRN010000004.1:15628-24750 GCA_036741815.1 Acidobacteriota bacterium | reverse complement strand
CCGCACGTCGGTGGGGAAGCGGCCGATGTGCGCGACGGTCTGCCCGAGCCAGGCCCTGGCCTACGTGCCCACGGACCAGATCCGGCGCGAGCGGCGGGAGCGGCCGACCAACGTCTTCCGGTTCGGCAACCAGGTGGTGACGACGAAGGTGTTCATGATGGTGCCGGCGGCGCAGGATCAGGTGTCCGTCGACGTCGTGGACTACATGTGGGAGCGGGAGGCCTGATGCTCTGGCGGGAGGAGTTCAGCGTCCACGCGGCCGAGGAGCGCTACGTCACGCGGAGGCAGTTCGGGAAGTTCCTGGTGCTCACCAGCCTGGGCATGCTGGCCGGCAACGTCTGGATACTCGTCCGCTCGCTCTGGCGCCGCCCGCAGGCCGTCGCGCCGCAAGCGATCGCGCGGACCGGCGACCTGGCGGTGGGAGGGGTGAAGGTGTTCCGCTATCCCGGGGCCAACGACCCGTGCCTCCTGATGCGGACGGCCGAGGACGCCTACGTGGCCTACAGCCAGAAGTGCACCCACCTGTCCTGCGCGGTCTATCCCTCCGACGACGGCAAGCGCCTCGAGTGCCCATGCCATGAGGGCTACTTCGCGGTGGAGGACGGGCGCGTCCTCCAGGGGCCGCCGCCCCGCCCGCTGCCCCGTATCGTCCTGGAGAGGCGGGGGGACGAGCTGTGGGCTACGGCGGTCGACGTGGGCGCGGAGAAGTCGTGACCCCGGGATCGGCGCCGAGCCGCGGCCGCAGCGCCATCGACGGCGCGATCGCGTTGATCGCCGTCCTGCTGATCGTCCAGATGTGGCTGCTCACGGCGACGCTCGAGGCGTTCCTGGCCGGGCACCACGGCCCCGCGCTGCCCGCAGCCCTGTTGTCCACGGCGCTCTTCGCGGCCTGCTTCGCTCTCTATCTCTTCATCGATCGCGTGGACCGGGCCTCGAGACGGGGTCCCTGAGCCGCGCGGCCGCGGGCCCTCCCGCTCTCGGCGGGGGGCACGGCGCTCCCGGCGATCCTTACCGGATCTTCTTCCCCCTGGGTGTCGCGCTCGGAGCGGCGGGGGTCTCGATATGGCTCGCGTACGGGCTGGGGCTCACGGCGGGATTCTCCGGCCGCGCCCACGCGTTCGTGCAGATCGACGGGTTCCTCTACGCCTTCATCGCCGGCTTCCTGCTGACCGCGATCCCCCGATTCACGGGCACCGCGCCGCCGTCGCGAAGGATCCAGTACCTCCTGGCCGCGGCCCTGCTGGCCGCGTCCATCGGGTTCGAGGCGCAGGCTTTCGCTTTCGGCCATGCCGTGTTCGCGGCCGTGCACGCCGCCGTGATCGTGCTCGCGGTCCGCCGCGTCGCGCGCCGCCGGAGCTCGCCCCCCGACAGCTTCGCGCTCGTGGGTTTCGGGATGGCCGCGGGCGCGGCGGGCGCGCTCGTGAACGTGGCCGTGTCCTGGGGCTGGATCGGCGCGGAGTGGGACGTGCTCGGCCGGCGGTTGATGACCGAAGGGATGGTCCTGCTGCTGGTGCTCGGGGTCGGAGGCTTCCTGGGCCCGCGGCTGCTCGGCTTCGCGGCGCTGCCGGGCGTGCAACGACTGGCGGTGGCGACGCCCGCCGCGCGGCCGCCGCTGTTCACAGGAAAGCGCGTGGCAGCGTACGCCGCCGCGGGCCTGGCCATCCTGCTGTCGGTGGCGCTCGAGTACGGCGCCGGCATCCCCGGGGCCGCGCTCGGGCGCGCCGCCGTGGCCACCGTGGCCATCCTGGCCACCCTCAAGCCGTGGCGGCCCCCGGCGGTACGGACCACGCTGGCCTGGTGCGTCTGGTCCGCGCACTGGTTGTTGATGGCCGGACTATGGCTCGCGGCCCTGGCTCCCGCCTACCGTGTCGATTTCCTGCACGTGGTCTTCATGGGCGGTTTCACGCTGCTGATCCTCGCCGTCGGGACGCGCGTAGCGCTGTCGCACGGCGGCCACCCGCTCTCCGCGGAGCGGCGGTCGTGGCCCCTGCGCATCGGCATCGCCACTGGCATCTTCGCCCTGCTGGCCCGGACGGCGGCGGCCTTCGCGCCGGAGTCCTTCTTCGAGCTCCTCGCGCTGGCCGCCCTCTCGTGGATGGCCGGGATGCTGTTCTGGGGGGCGCGGCTGACGTGGCTGATACGGACGCGCAGCGCGCCCGGAGACGGGCGGTGAGCCCGGCGCGCTTTCAGCGGCCTCGTTCCCTCCGCTGCTCGGCGACGAGGATGGTCTTCGGCGCCTTCGGGTCGGAGGCGTCGCGGTACTCGATGCGCGCCACGATGGCCTTCCAGTTCTCGGGAAGGGGCACGGTGAACCGCTCGGCCCGGGCCTCCTTCTGCTTGAGACGGGTGTCATCGCCGACGGAGGCCGCCTTGAGGAAGAGGTCCTCGGCGGTGGCCAGGGGCCGCCCCGCGGCGTCCAGCAGCTCGCGCCGGTAGGTCTTCTCCCGCCGGTTCGCCAGCTCGCCGGAGCCGGTATCGACACCGACCGCGAGCACCAGGCTCTTGGTGGACAGCCCGCCCGGCGCGGAGTGCCCCACGGACGCGTTCGTCACCAGCACCTGCACGTCGGCGGACGCGGCACCCACCTCCACGGACTGGAACCGCAGTTCCAGGCCTCCGGCGACGCGGCTCGCGCTGGCTCCTCCCACCATCCGGTGCAGGTTGATGCGCCGCTGTGTCGGATCCAGCCCCTCCTTCACGGTGGCTCCCGGGACGAGAGGCATGTGGCATTCCTGGCACGTCTGGCCCCGGGCCGGGTAGGGTCCGCTCGTCCACTCGCTGTAGGTCGACAGCACCGGCACGCCGTTTGCGTTCGCGTACTCGTGACACGCCGCGCAGAGGAGCGGGCTCGCCTTGTGGAGGGCGGAGTACGCGGTCTCGTGGTGCGAGGACCGTGCGTACTCGAGCGGGCCGCGCTTCACCTTGCCCGGCCGCAAGTCGAAGGGTCGCTCATGGTTGGCCAGGTCCACGTCGGCCACCGTATGGCAGAAGTCGCACGTGACGCCTTCGCGCGTCACCGGTCGCTGGAGGGCGTAGTCGCCGGACGCGAGGGCGGTGGGGGCATGACACCACACGCAGGACTTTCGCGCCGCTTCCTTGTCTTTGGCGCCCTCGACGGCGGCGGAGAGCGCGGCGAGGTACGAGGGCTTGGTCGCCGCCCTCGAGTGCTCCGACTCCGCCCAATAGGTGTGGATGGGTTGGTGGCACGCGGCGCACTGCGCGGCCGATTCGTAGGGAGCGTCCGCGGTCGCGGCGGCGGCGCCGCCCGGGGACGGCACCGCTGCGACGGCCGCGGCCAGAGCGAGGACGGCGAGCAACCCGCGTCGAGTGACGTTGGGCTTCATGGCCCCTCCGGGTGAGTGCGGGGAGTATAACGAAACCGCCCGCGGAAAGTGCGGCGAGTATGATTCGCCGTCGGGATTCAGGAGGTGAGAGATGATGGCAAGGCTGGCATGCGCGCTGTGCGCGGTGGTGGCGTTCGCCCTCTCGATGCCGGCCACGGCATCGGCCCAGCAGACCTCGGAGGCGATCCTGGCGGGGAGCGACGGCGGCTCCCTCTTCCGGACGTACTGCGCGAGCTGCCACGGCACGGAGGCGAAGGGCGACGGGCCCCTGGCCGAGAACCTTCGCATCCGGCCGGCGGACCTCACGCTGATCGCAAAGAGGAACAAGGGTGCGTTCGACGCGGACAAGGTCCATCGCATCATCGACGGGCGGGAGGCCGTCAAGGGGCACGGGGGCAGCGACATGCCGGTGTGGGGTGACGCCTTCAAGCACTCCGGCGGTGGCTTCAGCGAGACGGCGGTCAAGGCCCGGATCGACGCCATCGTCGAGTACTTGAAGTCGATCCAGGCCAAGTAGGCGTGCGCCGGGCCCGCTCCCGGCCTCAGCCCTCCGCGGGCACCATCTCGGTGTAGACGGGCGCCCACATCGCCTGGTCGAGCGCCGGCGCCACCTCGTGCTCCGCGAAGGGAAGTCCGACGCCCGCCGCGCCGGCCTCGCGCAGCACGGCCGCGGCCAGACGTGTGGTGACGCGGCGGAGGTCGCGGACGCGGGGCAGCAGGCGTCCCGAATCGAGCTCCTCGGACGTCACCTCCCGGGCCAGCGCGTCGGCAGCCGCTCGGAACATCCCCTGCGTCACCTCGCGCACCTGTCCGACGACGCAGGCCAGGCCGATGGCAGGGAAGACGAAGGCGTTGTTGGCCTGGGCGATGGACCGCCGGCGCCCGTCCAGGTCGACGGCGCGGAACGGGCTGCCGGTGGCGATCAGGGCGCGCCCCTGGGACCACCTCAGGACGTCCTCGGGCACCGCCTCGGAATTGGCCGTGGGGTTGGACAGGGGCAGGATGACGGGCCGCTCGACCTGGGCGGCCATGGCCCGGACCGCGCCCGTGGTGATCGCGCCCGCCTGGCCGGTGGCGGCGATCAGCACTGTCGGTCTCACCGCCCGCACCACCTGCTCCAGGTCGCGCCCGCTGGTGCGGCTGAGCCCGGCGCGGACGGCCAGGGCCGACGGCCACGCTAGCTCGCGCTGATGCGCGTCTGACAGGGGCATGTCATCGACGAGCAGGCCCTGCCGGTCCACGACGGCGATCGCCGAGAAAAGGTCCTCGCCCTCGACGCCCGCCCCGCTCAGCGCGTCCCGCAGCAGCTGGGCGATGCCGATCCCGGCGCCCCCCGCGCCCAGGATCACGACCCGCTCCTCCGCAAGCGGCGTGCCCCTTATGCGCTCCGCGGAGAGGATGACGGCCAGCGCCATCGCCGCCGTCCCCTGGATGTCGTCGTTGAAGGAGGGCAGCGCGTGGCGGTACGTCTCCAGGAGACGAAAGGCGTTGGCCCTGGTGAAGTCCTCCCACTGGAGGAGGGCGTGGGGGAACCGGCTCTTCACCGCCCGCACGAACTCGTCGACGAGCGAATAGTAGGGCTCTCCCCGGAGCCGCGGCTGCCGCCAGCCCAGGTAGAGCTCGTCTTCCAGCAGGGCCGCGTTGTCGGTCCCCACGTCGAGGCTCACGGGCAGCGTCTGCGAAGGGTGTATCCCGGCCACGGCGGTATAGAGGGCGAGCTTGCCGATGGGGATCCCCATGCCGCCGGCCCCCTGGTCGCCCAGGCCCAGGATCCGCTCGTTGTCCGTCACCACGATCAAGCGGACGTCCTCGAACGGCGCGCTCTCCAGGACACGCTCGACGCGCCCACGGTCGCCGGGCGTGATCCAGAGGCCGCGACCCCGTCGGAAGATGTGGCTGAACTCCTGGCAGGCCTGACCCACCGTCGGGGTGTAGACGATGGGCAGGAACTCTTCGAGGTGGTCGAGGAGCAGGCGGTAGAAGAGCGTCTCGTTCCTCTCCTGCAGGGCGGCCAACCCGATGTACTGCTCGAGGGGGTCTTCCTTGCGGACGATGTTGCCGTACATGCGGCGGGCCTGCTGGTCCAGCGAGCTCACGGCCGCGGGCAGGAGGCCATCGAGGCCGAAGGCCGTCCTTTCCTGGTGCGTGAACGCGGTGCCCTTGTTGTAGAGGGGATGGCGCAGAAGAGCCAGGCCCCTGTGCGGCACCTCGACCTGGATGCCGTCTCCCACGCGCCGCTGGACATAGCGCTCCACGGACGTGCCTCCAATCGCGCTCAGAGCCGCGCTGTCGTGCCCGCCCGGCGCTCGAACGGCGGGCGGCTCAGACGCCCGGATCGGAGGCGTCGTCCCGGATGCACCCCAGCGGACAGGCCGCCATCGCGTCGAGCACGATCCCGTCTTCCTCGGAGCCGGGTTCCGGCTGGTTGGCCACGAAGTAGCGTGCGCCGTCCTCGCTCGCGGCGAAGCTGTACGCCGAGTACGACGCGCAGATCCCGCAGCCGTCGCACTCGTCCATTATGGAATACCGTCCCACGGCATTGCTCGTCGGCGACGAGTCGGTCGTGCTCACAGCGCCCTCCCTGCGCCAAGCGGGATTGCAATCGAGGTGCCAGGGCAAGCCCTGGACCAGGCAGGCCAAATGATCCATTGCCGCGCCGGGGGGCCAGGGTCCATAACCATGGCCAGGAGGATCGACCATGAGCGACCTCTTCGTCGCACTGACGGCCGCGGCCGCGGTCGCGCTCGCCGCCTTCGTCGGCTTCCAGGTCGTCGCCGCCTGGCGCCGTTGGCGGGGCACTCGCCTCGTGACCTGTCCGGAGACCGGGCGTCCCGCCGCGGTGGACATGGACCTGCGGCATGCGATCGGGGGCGCGATCGTCGGCCGCCCCGACCTGCGGCTTCGCGACTGCTCGCGCTGGCCGGAGCGGAGCGGATGCGGCCAGGTGTGCCTGACGCAGGTCGAGGAATCGCCCGAGAGCTGCCTCGTCCGCCAGATGCTCGAGCGCTGGTATGCCGATCGGGCGTGCGCCTACTGCCGGAAGCCCTTCGGCCTCATCCACTGGCACGACCACAAGCCCGGGCTGCGCGGCCCGGACGGCGGGCTTCGCGAGTGGCGGGAGGTGCTACCGGAGACCCTTCCCGACGTGCTGCGCACCCACGCCCCGGTGTGCTGGAATTGCCTGATCGCCGAACGATTCCGGCTTCGTTTCCCGGACCTCGTGGTGGAGCGGCCCGCTTCGTACCCTGCGGGCGGAACGCCGCCCGCGGCCTGACCCGTTGCCGCGCGCGGGACCTCCGCACGACGCGCACGCCGTGGCGGAGCCGATCCAGCGGTTCATCGAGCTGCTGGAGAGGGCGAAGGCGACGGAGCCCTGGGATCCCACCGCCGCGGCCCTCGCCACCGCCGACGTCTCCGGCCGCCCCTCCGTGCGCGTAGTGCTCCTGAAGGAAGTCGACAGCGTGGGGTTCGTCTTCTTCACCAACTACACGAGCAGGAAGTCGCGCGAGCTGGAGGCGAACCCCCGGGCCGCCCTGTGCTTCCACTGGCCCACCCTCGGCGCACAGGTCAGGATCGAAGGGGGCGTCGAGCGCATCTCGCCCGCGCGCTCGGATGCCTACTTCGCCACGCGGCCGCGCGACAGCCAGCTCGCAACGTGGGCCTCCCGACAGAGCGCGCCGCTCGGCTCCCGCGAGGAACTGCTCGCCCGCCACGCGGAGATGCGGCGCCGCTTCGCGGACGGTCCGGTCCCACGGCCCCCGTTCTGGGGCGGATACAGGGTGCGGGCGGAGCGGATCGAGTTCTGGCAATTCGAGGAAAGCCGTCTCCATCAGCGCGTCTGCTACCACGCCGGGACGCGGATCTGGCGGGCGGAGGCCCTCCAGCCATGACCGCAAGCTTTTCGCCACCGAGGACCGCTCCGCAATAATTGCGCGGCCCCACGCGGTCCGCCGAGCCCGCATCCAACCGGCAACGTGTTGAACCGCAGCGGATTCCCTCGCCCCAACGGCTTGGCGAAGATCTTGCCGTCCGTTAGGATATGGCCGGATGTCTGGCGACGATTCGCTCACCCGAGCCTACGAAGAGCGCGTGCGGACGCTGAGCCAGGAAATCCGTCACCGGGAGCGCGAGCTCGCGATCCTCTCCGAAGTGGCGGGGAGGGTCCACGGGGCCGAGCAGGTTCAGGACATCCTCGACATCGCGCTCGAGGAGATCCTCGGCCAGATGGAGCTGAAGGCGGCCTGGATCTTCGTGGGCGACGAGCGGGACCGCAAGCTCCACCTCGCCGCGTCCCGGGGCGTCTCGCCGGCGTACCTCGAGGGGGTGCGCAGCCAGGGCCTGGGCGAGTGCCTCTGCCCCGAGGTGTTCTGGACGGGCCATCGGATGCAGGCCCGCAACACCACCCAGTGCCCGCGCATGCCGGACATCGTGGCGGGGCTGAAGGCGCCCGTGGCCCACGCGTGCATCCCGATGAAGTTCGAGGGGGCCACCAAGGGCGTGCTCAACGTGGCCGCACTCCCCGGGGAGCAGTTCACGGAGGAACAACTGCGGTTCCTGGAGACGCTCGGCCACCAGGTGGGATTGGCGGTCGAACGCGCGCGGCACCGCGAGGCGGAGCGACGCCGGAACCGGGAGGCCCAGGCCATGGCGGCCATCAACCGGGCCATCGGGGGATCGCTCGACCCCCACGCCATCCTGGCCGCGGTGGGGGACACGGCTCCGGAGATCCTGCCCGTGGACCGCGTGGTCATCCTGCTCGGCTCGGACCCCCGCGCGCTGCGCGTGGGACGCCTGGCAGGCCTCCCTCACCCCGAGCTGGTCGAGGGACAGGCCCTGGACCTGGTGGCCACCGGCTCGCGGCTCCAGGTGCGGGCCCTGCACGAGCGGCGCGTCTTCCACGTCGACCGCTCCGAGTCGGATCCGCGCGTCGGCGACGCCCTCGCCCGCCGCTGGGGCGCGGCCTCGGGGATCGTTGCGCCCCTGATCGCCCACGACCGGGTCTTCGGTCTCCTGGTCATGACCAGCACCGAGCCTCACGTCTGGACGGCGGAGGAGGTGGACGTGGCAGAGGCCCTCGCCGCGCAGGCGTCCATCGCCCTGGACAATGCGCGGCTCTACGACGAGGCGCGGCGTGCCTACCAGGAACTGAAGGACGCGCAGCAGCGCATCCTCAGCACGGAGAAGATGGCGATGCTCGGGACCTTCGCCTCCGGGCTCGCTCACGAGGTCAGGAACCCCCTGAACTCCATCGGCCTCCAGCTCTCGCTGCTGGAGCGCCGCATTGCACGCGTGGACGTGGCCGTGGGACGGGAGATGACGGAGCTGACCCGGATCATCCACGAGGAGGTCCAGCGGCTCGACGGGCTGGTGGGCGACTTCCTGCTCTTCTCCCGCGCCGACCGCCTGCATCACGGGCCCGGCGACCTGGGGGCGATCGCGGACGAGGTCGTCCAGCTCCTGGAGCCGGAGGCGACGGCACTCGGGATCGACCTGCGGCGCGCCTCCATCGGCAGCGCGGTGCCGCGGCTCGATATGGACGCAGAGAAGATGAAGCAGGTGGTCATCAACCTGGTCCGCAACGCCTTCGAGGCCATGCCGGACGGCGGCGAGGTCCGGGTGGAGAGCGGGGTCGTGGACGGCCAGGCCCGGCTGGTCGTGCGGGACACCGGCCCCGGGCTGCCGGAGGGAGTGGACGTGTTCCAGCTCTTTGTCACCACCAAGCCGAAGGGGACAGGGCTGGGGTTGCCCATCGTGCAGCAGATCGTCCTGCAGCACGGC
>DAINRN010000004.1:0-15618 GCA_036741815.1 Acidobacteriota bacterium | reverse complement strand
GAGATCGTGGCCAGAGGCGGGGCGCGCGGGGGGGCGGAGCTCACGGTCTCCCTGCCGCTGCCCCGGACGGAGAAGGGAGAGGTGAGAGCGTGAGGTCAAAAGGCAGGATCGTCGTGATCGACGACGAGGTGAACGCGGCGGCGGCACTGGAGAAGCTGCTCCAGGAGGACGGGTACGACGTGGGGCAGGCGAACGACGCGCGCGCGGGCCTGGCCCTGCTGGAGAGGACCGATCCCGACGTCGTGCTGACCGACCTCCGGATGCCGGGCATGGACGGCCTGGAGTTCCTGGCCAAGGTCAAGCAGATCCGTCCGGAGACCATGGTCATCGTCATGACGGCCTACGGGACGGTGAAGACGGCCGTCCGCGCCATGAAACTGGGGGCGGAGGATTACCTGCCCAAGCCCATCGACGTCGAGGAGCTCGAGGTGATCCTCCAGAGGGTCATGGAGAAGAAGAGGCTCCTCGAGGAGACGCGCTTCCTGCGCGAGCGCGTCCACCAGAAGTACCGCCTGGAGAGCCTGGTGGGGGAGTGCCCGGAGATGCTGGCCGCCTTCAAGACCGTGCGCCAGGTCGCCCCCTCGTCCTCGTCCGTGCTCCTGCTGGGAGAGAGCGGGACGGGCAAGGAGCTCTTCGCCCAGGCGCTGCACCAGAACAGCCCGCGCAGGGACAAGCCGTTCATCAAGGTCGCGTGCTCTGCGTTGCCCGAGACCCTGCTCGAGAGCGAGCTCTTCGGCCACGAGAAGGGCTCCTTCACGGGCGCCCTGTACACGCGGGCGGGACGCTTCGAGATGGCGGACGGCGGGACGCTCTTCCTGGACGAGATCGGCGACGTCTCACCCACCGTCCAGGTGAAGCTGCTCCGCTTCCTGGAAGAGCGCGAGTTCGAGCGGGTGGGCGGCAACCGCACGTACAAGGTGGACGTCCGCATCGTTTGCGCCACCCATCGCGACCTGAAGAAGAAGCTGGAGGAGGGCACCTTCCGCGAGGACCTCTATTACCGCCTCAACGTCATCGAGATCCACATCCCGCCCCTGCGCGAGCGGGGCGAGGACATTCCCGTGCTGGCCCATCACTTCCTGAAGCGGTACGCGGAGGCGAACGGCAAGGACGTGCGCGGCATCTCCGACGAGGCCCTCGCCCTGCTGCTGGGCCACCAGTGGCCGGGTAACGTGCGCGAGCTGGAAAACGCCATCGAGCGGGCCGTGGTCTTGACGAGCGAGCCCGTCCTCACCCCGGACCACTTCCCGACCCTGCGCCGCGTCGCACCCGCCGCCACGGGCAACGGCAGCCTGGGCGTCGCCATCCCGGGGAGCACCTTCGCGGACATCGAGCGGGAAGCGATCCTGCGCACGCTGGAGGCGGTGGGGGGCAGCACCTCCCGGGCCGCGGCGCTGCTTCAGATCAGCGCGCGGAAGATCCAGTACAAACTGAAGGAGTACCACGGGGAAGGCGCCCTGGCCCACCACGAGTAGCGCTCCTCGAGGGCCAGTCGCGGGACGCCTGGCGGCAAAAGCGTGCGGGGGCACGCCTGCGTTTCACCTGCGGAACCCCGCTTGAGGCATCCGATCCATGGCAGGGAAGGGAGAAGGAGGAGAAGACCCGCAAGGTCCATCGGGTGGAGCGCTCCTACGGCAAGTTCGTCCGGCGGTTCACGGTGCCTCCGGATGTCGAGGACAAGAAGGTGACTGCCGAGTTCAAGGAGGGCGTGCTCTACGTGCACGTGCCGAAGACCGCGGCGGCCAAGCCGAGGGCGATCGACGTGAAGGTCGCCTGAACCGGCGTCGGGGGTCACTTTGACGCCGAGACGTCAGCGAGCGGGCGGCGCCCCCGTCGGCTCGATCCGACGGCGGACGCCGCCCGCGCCCGCTCCTTCCTGACCGCCCGAACCAATTGCGCTCGTGGTGCCCGGCCGCGCGAGCCTTGCGCACCCGACGGGGACAAACCCGCGCGCTCTCTGCGCCTTGGCGTCGGCACCTCGATTGCACCCCGGTCCTCGCGGGAGGCGCGAGATGAAGGCGACGGCGAGTCCGGTCATTCCGACGAGGCAACCGAGGGCCGAGCCGCCGGAGGACCGGCGGGCGTTCCTGCCGATCCGCCGCATCCTCTGTCCGGTCGATTTCTCGGATTTCTCCCGCGCGGCCGTGGATCGCGCCGTCGCCCTGGCCACGCCCTTCCAGGCCGAGATCACGGCGCTGTTCGCCCTGCCCTTCGTCCTCCCCGAGGACGCCGCCCGCTGCTCGGGCCCCGTCGCTCCCGAGCCCGGGGTGCAGTCCGCCGTGGCCGAGGACCTGGAGGAGTTCCTGCGTCCGGTTCGCGATGCGGGGCTGGGCCTTCGCATCTGTGTGCGCAGCGGCGATTGCGTCGGGCACATCCTCGACGAGGCCAGGGAGCGCGCGAGCGACCTCATCGTGATGGGGACCCACGGCCGCTCCGGCCTGGACCGGTGGTTCCTCGGATCGGTGACGGACAGCGTCTTGCGGAAGGCACCGTGTCCCGTCCTCGCGGTGCCGCGGATGGCTTCGCCGCCGCGGCCGCCGGCATCGCTCCCGGGGCGGATCGTCTGTGCCGTGACGCTCTCCGCGGAGGGAGCGCGCACGGTGTCACGCTCTCGCTCGGCCGGTCGACGGGCTCGGCGGTGACCCTGGTCCACGTGTGGGACGGCATCGGTGGCACCTGGGTCCGCTCTACCATTGAGGCCGAGCTGCGCAGGAGACTCCACGCGGCGGCGCTGGCCGGCGGCGCCGCGGACTGCGCGCTGGAGGAGGTCATCGCTTCCGGCATGACCCATCGGGAGATCGTGCGCGTGGCCGAGGCGCGGCGGGCCAGCCTCATCGTGCTGGGGAGCGACGACCGGGGTCCGGGCTCGACGGCGCGGCGCGTCCTGGGCAAGGGAGGGACGCCCGTCCTCATCGTCCGCTCCGCGCCTTGCGAGGAGGAGCCATGAAGATCCGGCGCATCCTCTGCCCCACGGACTTCTCGGAGTTCTCGGATCGCGCCCTGGAGCACGCCGTGGCGCACGCGCGCTGGGCGGAGGCCGAGCTCACGCTCTTGCACGTGAATCCGTTCTTCCTTCCGACGGGAGGTGGCGCTCCCTACACCCCCTTCACCTCGTACGGCGTCCCCGCGGATGGCGAGACGCGCGCCCAACTGCTCGGGGCGCTCCAGGCCGCCGCCCGGCCCGTACGCGCGGCTGGGCTGGAGCCGAAGGTGATCCTCTTGGAGGGCGATCCCTCGGACGAGATCCTGCGGCAGGCCCACACGACCGCGACCGACCTCATCGTCATGGGCACGCACGGGCTGCGGGGGTTCGACCGCTGGCTCCTGGGATCCGTGGCCAACCGTGTCGCGCACCGGGCGCCGTGCAGCGTGCTCACCGTCCCGAGGCCACCGGAGGACGCGCCGGCGAGGAGCGGCGCGCTCTACGAGAGGATCGTCTGCGCTGTCGACCTCTCGGAGGGGCAGCCGATCATCGAGTCCGCCGTGGCTATCGGCCGCGCGGCGGACGCTCCGGTGACGGTGCTGCACGTCCTCCAGGACCTTCCCGAGCACGAGGCGGCGGCGCGTCTGGCGCGATTGGACTGGCCGGGCTTTCAACGGAGCCTGGAGGCGCAGGCTCGGGACCGCCTCGCCGACGCGGTCGCGACGTGTCCCGCCCGGGGCGCTCGTGTGGACCAGGCAGTGATCAGCGGCCGGCCGTACCGGGAGATCCTGAAGCGGGCCGCCTCGAGCGAGGCGACCCTGGTGGTCATTGGAATCCACGGGAAGAACCCGCTGGAGCGGCTCTTCTTCGGCTCCACGGCCCTGCAGGTGTTGAGGCAGGCGGCCTGCCCGGTCCTGACCGTCCGCCTTGCCGACGGCGCGAGGAGCTCATGAAGGTGACCCAAGGGACGCGACCGCGGCCCCTCCGCTCAAGCGGGACAGGATAGTGGCCATGCGCTGCTGCCCGGGCCAGAGCAAGAGAGCCAGGGCCGCGACCCACACCAGGAATGCGCCGATACTGACCCGCTCGGTGAGGCCGATGGACGGCGTGGGCTGGCCGGTGACGATTCCACGAGCCTCGATGCCCACCAGCGCACCGAACATGAGGATCGTCGCGAGCGTCGCAAAGGAGTAGAGGCGGAACGCCGGTCCACGTGCGAAGGCGCCGGCCGCCACCGCCGCCAGGATGAGGAGCACGATCATCGCAGTGAGTACGATGTGCGGGACGTCCCCTCGCACATCTCCGCTGCCGCGCACTCTCATGGGGAAGAGCCACGGGCCCGGCAGGCCGACCACTCCGTATGCGATCAGCAAACCCGCGGTGATACGCAGCGCGCGCTTCCGGCGAGCCGACACCCAGACGCCCACCCCGAAGGCGATCGCCAGCAGGCCGTAGATCACGAGCAGCGGGTCGACGAGCCATTTCGTCGGAGCTCCGCGGGCCGACAGCTCGCTGATGGTCTGGGAGGCGAAGCTGTGGTAGTCGCCGTAGGCGATGGCGGCGAGGACGTCGATACCCACATAGAACAGCGACGAGACGACGCCGCAGACGAGCAAGAGGTTTCGCAGCCTCATTGCGCCCTCCGAATGGATCGTTGCCGACGTTTCCGGTCGGCAATGCATGCAGGAGCGATGCCCAGCCCTGTGAAGGCGATCTGGAGGAAGCAGGTATGCGCCAGGTCAGTTCGATCATCCGGAAGGCGTCCCCGGTCGCGCGTGGACAGGTGGCGCCGGGCTTCGAGGAGGTGCGCGCCGAGTTCGAGCGCAACCTGGATGGATTTCTACATGCTGGACGATCCGCGGGAGAAGGCGCTCCGCGACGCCGTCCATCGCGCGGTCGTGACCCTCAGCCGGGGCGGCTCGGACGCGGCCCGGTGGGGGAGAACACCGTCCGGTGAACCGCGCGTCGGGGAGGTCCCCCCGGCGGCCTGACCTCCCGGACCGCAGGCGTGGCGGGTCGTCTTCGCGCCGGACGGGCGGAACGTCCCTTGAAATCGGGAGGCAGCGGCAGAGCGCCCAGCGGCGGACTTGCCTCCCGCCCGCTGATCGCGGCGACGTCCAGGCGGATCAGGACGCCCCGGAACGGCGTGGGATCACCGTCGTCCGAGAAGGCCTCGGGGATGAGGGTCCGGAAGGACCGCAGGGCCATTTCCCAATCGGGCTTGTTGCGTTGCCACTCCGCGTCGCCTGGCGTTGCGGCATGGAGGTTCCCGTGCACCACAACGCTGCGCCAGTCGAAGAGCCCTTCGACCTCGTCCACCTCGAACGCGGCGGGCCACGCGTTGGCGAAGTTCCTGCTCGTTCGCTCCAGACGCGTGCCGCGCTCCGTGCGGCCGCACAGCACGCCGTCGGCGAAGACGTAGTGGAGCGGGATGATGTCGACCCGGTTCCCCCGTGCGAATGCGATCCGGCCGACACGATGCCGCGCCAGGAGAGATTCGCACTCCTCCCCCGGCAGGAGCCTGAACCGTGGTTCGTCGTCCCCGCTACACATGTCGATCCTCCCTGCGCGCCGGCGCGGCAGCAACCACCCATCGGCAATCCAATCCGTGTGCCAACGGAGTCGCCTTTGCGCGCGGGCCTGGTCCGGGGCATGAGCGCGCATTTCGCGCGTTTCTCGGGCCTCGCTCCGAAAACGTTGCGCGGCCACGGCCCGCCGCGCCGCCTGAACCACACGGCTCACCGCCTGTAGGCCGTCCGCTCCGGATGGCACCCCGATTGCTCGAAGGGGTGAGCGGGGAGGTGAGACAGTGGCGAAGGTCGAATCGTTTCGCCGTGTACCAGGCCGGCCGGGCTTCGGCAACGGCAGCGCGAAGGGGGACGTCGATGGCGGCGCCCTGCGGGCGCTGGACCTGCCGGACGCCGCCGCCGGACCCCTGGACGGAGACGCGCTCCTGGCGCTTCTCGCGGCCGGCGATCCGCCCGCCTTCGCCACCGACAGCCGTGAGCGGATCGTGTTCTGGAACCGTGGCATGGCCGACCTGGTCGGACGCATGTCGCACTCGACCCTCGGCCACCGCTGCTACGAGACGCTGGCGGGCCGGGACGTCTTCGACAACCGCTTCTGCTACGCGAACTGTCCGGTGATCGCGACGCTGCGGGAGGGTGACCCCGTGCGCGGGTTCGAGCTGAAGGTGGCGACCGGCGGCCGCGAACGGCGCGCGGTGGGCCTCACGATCCTGAAGATCCCCGGCGTCCGGCCCGACCTCTTCACCCTCGTCCACATCGTGCAGCCCATCGCGCGCGAGGGCCGACTAGCGGAGCTCCTGGCCCGCTTGGAGGGGAGGTCGCTCGACGGCATGGACCCCGCGCGCGCTCAGAGCAAGCCGGCGTGCAGCGCGCCTCCCCTGACGGCCAGGGAGACCGAGGTGCTGCGGCACGTGGCGGCGGGCCTGCAGAACAAGGAGGTGGCCCAGAAGCTCGGCCTGAGCGTCGCCACCGTACGGAACCACGTTCACAACATCCTCGACAAGCTCGGCGTCCATTCCAAGCTGGAGGCAGTGTCCCTTTCCTTCCGCAACGGCTGGGTCGACGCTTCGGCCCGCGCTTCTGCCCCGCCCGCCTTCTTCACCGACAAGAGCTGAGCCGCGTGTCGTCGCGCCGAGGCGATGCGGGCTCGGCTCGCAAACCTTTCGCGGACGCCGTCGGTGTTGCGCAACCGGCGCGCCCCCGACGCCGGATAACGGCACGAATCGCTCCGCGCTGACGGTGGGTGGCGTCTCACGGCGCCTTTCCCGACTGGCACCGAGCTTGCTCATCCCCGAGGCGGTGAGCACGACCATGAACAAAATCGAGATGCGACAGATCCTGTACCCGACGGATTTCTCCGAGCCGTCCGCGCGCGCCTTCGAGAACGCGCTCGTCCTGGCGGCGTGGTACCAGGCTCCGTTGACGGTCCTGCACGTCCTGCCCGCGCCGGTGGTCGCGCCCACCGCCCTGCCGTACATGTACGGCCCGGTGGCGCTCGACGGCTCACTGCACGCGGCCGTCCAGGCCGACTTGTCGTCCCTGGTGGGGCCGGCGAACCGCGCGGGGCTACGCGCGGTGGCCGAGCTGCGGGAAGGCAATCCCGCGACCGAGACGGTGAGCGTGGCGCGGGAGATCCGCGCCGACCTCATCGTGATGGGCACGCACGGCCGCACCGGCTTCCAGCGGTGGGTCCTCGGCTCGGTGGCGGAGACGGTCCTGCGGCGCGCGCCGTGCCCGGTGCTCACCGTGCCGCCCCGGGCGCCGGATCATCCGGGGTCGATGCTCTTCAAGCGAATCCTCTGCGCTTCGGACTTCTCCCCGGCTTCCGAAGCCGCCGTGCGCTACGCGGCGACCCTGGCGGCGGAAGCCGACGCGTCCCTCTTCCTGGTCCACGTCGTGGACCGCTCCGGGCAGCCCGCGCCGACGGAGCCACACGGGAACGGACATCCCCCGGACTTCGAGTGCGCGGCCGGGGCCCAGCTGAGGCGGGCCGTGCCGGCGGAGGCGCGTGACTGGTGCGAGGTCCGGGAGATCGTGGCTCGGGGGAAGGCGGCGGCGGAGATCCTGCGCCTGGCCGCCGAGCACGAGGTAGGTCTCATCGTGATGGGAGTCCACGGGCGCAGCCTGCTCGACCTGATGGCCTTCGGGTCCGTCACCCACCAGGTCGTGCGTGAGGCGGCGTGTCCCGTGCTCACCGTGAGGCCCCCCAGCCGATGATCGAGTACCGCCGCGTCTACAAGGCGTTCGACCTGCCGGTGCTGGCGGGTGTCGACCTGACCGTGGCCACCGGCGAGACGGTCGCGATCGTCGGCCCCTCGGGCTGCGGCAAGAGCGTGCTCCTGAGGACGACCATCGGGCTTTTGGAGCCCGACAGCGGCGACGTGCTGATCGACGGCGAGTCCGTCTTCCGGGCCTCTCCCGCCGATCTGCACCGGATCATCGGGAAGGTCGGCTACGTGTTCCAGAACGCGGCGCTGTTCGACTCGCTCGACGTCTACGAGAACGTGGCCATGGGCATCCGGCAGGAGGAGGCCCGGTCCCTCGAAGGCCGTGAGGTGCGGGCGCGGGTGCTGCGCGCCCTGGAGGACGTGAACCTCGATCCCCGGCAGGTGATGGGCAAGCTGCCCGCCGAGCTCTCGGGCGGGATGAGGAAGCGGGTGGGGCTCGCCCGGGCCATCGTCGGCCGGCCCCGGATCCTCCTGTACGACGAGCCGGTCACGGGCCTCGACCCCGTGAACTCCGCCACGGTGGCGCGTCTCATCGGCGAGATCGGCCAGCGCCTGGGCGTCACCACCGTGATGGTGACCCACGACGTCGAGGGCGCGCTGGCCGTGTGCGACCGCATCGCGCTGCTGCACGACGGCCGCCTGCGCTTCGTGGGATCTCCGGCCGAGTTCCGCCGGAGCCCGGACCCGCTGGTGAGGGCGTTCGCGGACCGGGAAGCCGCGGCGTCCGCCTCGATGCCGGAACTGGAGGCTATGACGGCGACATGAGGCCCGCGGCAACGACAGCGCGCCTCGCACCGGCGACGACGTTCGGCGCCGGCCTCTGGCGCCTGGCCGATCCCAAGATCAGCCTGGCGTCCATGGCCTCGATGGGCCTGGGCGCCGCCGCTTCGGCCCGCGATGGGCCCCTTGCGTGGGGATGGCTCGTACTGACCGTCTTCGGCATCTTTCTCATCGAGGTGGCCAAGAACGCCTCCGGCGAGCTGTTCGACTTCGACTCCGGGGCGGACCTCGCGGTGGCGCCCGAGGACCGAAGCCCGTTCTCCGGCGGCAAGCGCGTTCTCGTGGACCGGCTGCTCACGCGGCGCCAGACGACCGTTATCGCGGTCGTCGCCTATGCGTCGGCAGCGTCCGTGGGTGTCGTCATCGCCGATGCGCGCGAGCCCCGCGCGCTGTGGCTGGGCGTGTTGGGAATGGCGCTCGCGTACTTTTACCACGCGCCGCCTTTCCGGCTCTCGTATCGGGGACTGGGCGAAGCCGCGGTGGCGGTGTGTTATGGCCCGCTCATCTGCGCCGGGACGTACCTCGTGCAGCGGGGGCGGTTGCCCAGGGAAGTGGTCCTCCTTGCCCTTCCGCTGGGCGTGCTCATCGCGGCCTTCCTCCTGATCAACGAGTTCCCCGATGCCGCCGCGGACCGTGGGGCGGGGAAGCGCACGCTCGTCGTTCGGCTGGGACGGGCCCGGGCGGCCTGCTTGTACGCGGCCGTCGTCGCCATGGCCTTCGCGGGCCTGGCCCTGCTGCCGCTGGTCGGGCTGCCGCGGGGCGTGCTCCTCGGGCTCGGCGCCGTGCCCTTCGGCGCCGCCGCCGCGGTTCGGCTGTGGCGCGAGCCCGAAGTGACGGCGCGGATCGTGCCGGCTCAAGCCTGGACGCTCGCGTGCTTCGTCGGCATGGCGACAGGGTCGTCGTTGGGCCTGCTCCTGTAGGAGGCGGCATGCGGGGACTGAAGAAGCTGGCGGCGCGCGCGGCGGCGGCAGGGACGGCCGCCTACGCGGGCTGGGCGGCGGTCGCGTGGTACCGATACGGGCGGCCCGACCGCGCGGCCTTGTAGGCGCCCCGGCAGGACGCCGAAACCGCGCCGCGCCGTCGGCAGGGAGGACGAAATGGCACTGCGGGTATCGGAGATCATGAACGGCGAGCTGTTCAGCGTGGGCAAGGACGACCAGGTGGACATGGCCCTGCGGGCCATCCTGCTGCTCGGGATCACCGGCGTCCCGGTGCTGGACGAGGAAGGGAAGCCGCTGGGCCTCGTCTCGCTGCGCGACCTGGTCGCGGACAGGCCGGGGACCAAGGTAGGGGAGCGGATGACGCAGCCGCCCGCCACGGTCCCGGCGGAGGCCCGGATCGGGGCCGCGGCCCGCATCCTGGCGGGGACGCGCTATCACCGGCTGATCGTCGTCGACGGCGACGGCCGCGCCGTGGGCATGGTGTCGTCGGTCGACATCATCCGCGGCCTGCTGGGGCTGCCCGTGCCGCACCCGGCCTCGTTCCCGCATCTGGACCGTGAGACCGGCCTCTCGTGGACCGACGAGATGGCCTTGGATGC
The DNA here is from genome assembly GCA_036741815.1 of Acidobacteriota bacterium. Classification (GTDB taxonomy): domain Bacteria; phylum Acidobacteriota; class Vicinamibacteria; order Fen-336; family Fen-336; genus DAINRN01. The sequence goes on along the minus strand of DAINRN010000004.1, from coordinate 5,619 downwards.
GGACCACATCCTGGCCGCTCCCAGCGGCCCGGGGGTGCTCGTGATCTACTACGGCGGCGCGGGTGTCGCGGAAAGGGCCGTGTGGGCCGAAGCCACCGACGACCTCCGCCGGCGGTTGACGGACATGCGGACCCAGCCCCAACCACAGCCCCTGGGCGCTTGGCTGCAGTGCGCCGGCATCCGCTTCCGCGCCGCATCGGTGCCGGACGGAGCCGAGCGCGCCGAGGCCCTGGACGCGGCCTGGCACCAGTTAGCGGCGAAGCCGCCGCTCCGCTCTCTCGCCTGCCGGCCCGTGGCGAGCTGACCGTCATGTCGGCGCGAGCCTCCTCAATGACGGCCGCGTTGCCGGCTCGGTCGCTGGCGCTGAAGCGGGTCCTCTACGCCACCGACTTCTCGGAGGCCGCGGCCGCAGGTCTGGAGGTGGCGGTCGCCCTCGCGCGTCCCTGCAAGGCGGAGCTTCACGTCGTGCACGTCCGCCCCGCGCCCTTCGCCCTGGGCGGCCAGAGCGCCGGGCTGGGCGATCGCATCGGTGTCGGTGAGATGGGCCGGCCTTATCTGACCGAAAGCCTGGGCCTGTGCGCGGAGCGCGTCCGCGCCGTCGGGGTGGTGACCCAGGACGTCCTGCTTCAGGGTGTTCCGGCGGCAGAGATCGTCCGGGAGGCGGAGCAGTCGGGCGCGAGCATCATCGTCATGGGCCCGCACAGCCGGGCGGCACCGGCGACGCTGAGCTCCGTTACGGAGGGCGTGCTCCGGGAAGCTTCCTGTCCTGTGATCGTTGCGAGGCGCTTCCCGGCGTCCCGCGGCCAGCGCCCGCTCCGCGTGCTGTGCGCTGTCGATCTGGGTGCGACGACAGGCGGGACACTCGAATGCGCCGTCGCCCTCGCGAACCTACTGGAGGGGGACCAGCTCGTCCTTCACGTCGCGCCGGCGGCCGGCGCAGCGGGCGCACTGAAGACGATGGACGCGATGGTCGCGAAGGCGCCTGCGGCCAGGGGGCGTCTGCAGGGCCGGGTCGCGGCCGGGAAACCGACCCAGGAGATCCTGGCCGCCGCCCGCGAGAGCGAAAGCGACCTCATCGTGGTCGGCTCGCATGGCGGCGGCATCGTCGAGCGTCAATTCCTCGGGTCCACGACGCTGCACCTGCTCCGCCACGCCGAATGTTCGGTCCTCGTCCTGCCGGCGCGCGTATCGAGGACGGGCGACCGCTGCGCGACCGACGCCCTGCCTGCGCCCCAGGGGACGAGTGCACCACCGGACTTGAACCGCTTGCGCTCGTGGAGGGAACCCTAAGAGGGATCGACGGCAAGGACGGCGCTGCCGCGGATCCGTCCGTCCCGCAAGGCGGCCAGGGCCTCGTTGGCGGCCTCCAGGGGAAACACCTCGACCTCGGCCCGGACGGGGATCCGGGGCGCGGCGGCCAGGAACTCCCGGCCGTCCAGGCGCGTGAGGTTGGCCACGGAGCGGAGCACGCGCTCTCCCCACAGGATCTCGTATGGAAACGACGGGATGTCGCTCATGTGGATGCCGGCGCAGACCACGGTCCCGCCTTTCCGGACCGCGCGCAGCGCCAGCGGCACCAGCTCGCCCGCGGGCGCGAACAGGATGGCGGCGTCCAGGTCCCCGGGCGCCGCGTCCTCCGTGCTTCCCGCCCACGACACGCCCAGGCTCCGGGCCAGGGCCTGGGCCGCCGCGTCGCCAGGGCGGGTGAACGCAAAGACCTCCCGCCCCTGCGACCGGGCGACCTGGGTGACGATGTGCGCCGCCGATCCGAAGCCGTAGAGGCCCAGCCTCCGGGTGTCACCCGCCATGCGCAGGGCGCGGAAACCGATGAGGCCCGCGCAGAGGAGCGGCGCGGCCTGGAGGTCGGGGTAGCCGGCGGGAACGGGGAAGCAGAACCTCGCGTCCGCCACGGCGAAGGCCGCGTAGCCGCCGTCGATGTCATAGCCCGTGAAGCGTGCGCGATCACACAGGTTCTCCTGCCCCGCTTCGCAGAAGGAGCACCGGCCACAGGTGCTCCCCAGCCAGGGGACGCCGACCCGGGCTCCAATGGCCAGATCCTGAACGTCGGGTGCCGTGGCTTCTACCAGGCCCACGATCTGATGGCCCAGGACGAGCGGGAGCTTGGGGTTCGGGAGCTCGCCGTCGAGGACGTGCAGGTCGGTCCGACAGATCCCGCACGCGCGCACCCGGAGCAGGACCTGCCCGGAAGAAGGCTGCGGCCTCGGGACCTCGCGGAGCTCGAGCCCGCGGCCGGGTCCGTCGAACATCATCGCGCGCATCGACGAGTCAATCCTGGCGGGCGATCCGTGTCCCCGCGCGCCCGTTGAGGGCCTCCCGGGCCAGCTGGGGCGAGGTGATGATCACGTCGCTTCCGCCTTGCTCGAGGAAATGGAGCGCCGCCTCGATCTTGGGGCCCATGCTGCCGGAGTGGAACTCTCCGGCCTCGAGGTGGCGCCGGGCCTCGGCGGGGGTGAGACGGCGCAGATCGCGCTCGTGCGCCCCGCCGAAACCGAGCTTGACACCATCGACCGCCGTGAGGTCCAGGATCCTGCGTGCGCCGAGGGCCAGGGCCAGGATGGCCGCGGCCCAGTCCTTGTCCACGACCGCCGCCACGCCCGCGAGCGAACCGTCCTCCGTCCTGCGCACCGGTATGCCCCCGCCGCCCGCGGCCACCACCACCACACCCTGCTCGAAGAGCCCGCGGAGAACGGTGGCCTCGACGATGGCCGCGGGCCGCGGCGAGGGGACCGTGCGCCGGTATCCCCGGCCCGCGTCTTCCATCACCGGGAAGGGCCCCGGCGGCGGGCTCGGGTAGAAGGGTCCGACGGGCTTCATGGGACCGCCGGTGCCGTCGGGGGACACCTCCACCACGGATTGGGTGATGGCCGTGATCACGCCCCTCCCGATCCCCTTCGTGCGCAAGAGATCGCCCAGGGCCTCCTGGATCAGGTACCCGATCTCGCCCTGCGTCTGCGCGACGCAGACGTCGAGGGGCACTTCGTAGGCCCGGCCCAGGCCGGCTTCGCTCCGGATGAGGGCGTGTCCGACCTGCGGGCCGTTGCCGTGGACGATGGCGATGGGGGCGCCGCCGGCGGCGACCTCCGCCAGGAAGTCGAGCGCGCGCCGAAGGCTCGTCCGCTGGGTGGCCACGCTGGCCGGCGCCCCGGGAGGCAGGAGAGCGTGCCCGCCGAGGGCGACCACCAGGCCCTCAGGCAACGCGGCGCTTCCGCAGGAAGTCGCGGACCACGTCCTCGAGGGAGGGGCGGCCCACCTCCTCGAGCTCGTACCGCACGCGGCAGACCGGGGCGGCGATTCGGATCAGGCCGCGAAGGTCGGCGGGGGTCGCCATGACCACCACGTCGGGTTCCGCGCCGGCGATCGTTTCCTCGAGATCCCGAAGCTGCTCCGCGCCGTATCCCATCGCGGGCAGGACGTGCCCGATGTGGGGGTAAGCTTCCAGCGTCCGCCGGATGCTGCCCACCGCGAAGGGACGGGGGTCGATCCTCTCCCGGGCGCCGTGCCGCTTCGCCGCCATCGTCCCCGCTCCACCCGCCATGCCACCGTGCGTCACCGTGGGCCCGTCTTCGATCACGAGCACGCGCCGCCCACGGATCCGCTCCGCTTCGTCGACGTGGAGCGGCATCGCCGCCTCGACCACCGTGGCCTCCGGGTTGAGCCGCCGCACGTTGGCGCGCACCGCGCGCAACGAGGCCTCGTCCGCGCTGTCCACCTTGGTGACCACGACCACGCCCGCACGGAGGAGGTTGACCTCCCCCGGGAAGTAGCGCAACTCGTGCCCGGCCCGATGGGGATCCACGAGCACGATTTCGAGGTCGGGCTGGAAGAACGGCAGGTCGTTGTTCCCCCCGTCCCACAGGAGGACGTCGGCCTCCGTTTCGGCCTGCCGCAGGATCGCCTGGTAGTCCACCCCCGCGAAGACGACGGTGCCCGCTGCGATGTGGGGCTCGTACTCCTCCATCTCCTCCACCGTGCAGTCCGCCCGGCGCATGTCCTCCAGGGTGGCGAAGCGCTGGCAGGCTTGCCGGGCCAGGTCGCCGTAGGGCATGGGGTGCCGGACCACGACGACGCGGACGCCCTCCCGGCGCAACAGGGCCGCCACCCGCCGCGTGGCGGGGCTCTTCCCGCAGCCCGTCCGGACCGCGCACACGGAGACCACGGGCTTCGACGAATGGAGCATGGTGGATCGGGGCCCGAGCAGGCGGAAGTCGGCGCCGCGGGCCATCGCGCGCGAGGCATGGTGCATCACGTCCTCGTGGGAGACGTCGCTGTAGGAGAACACCACTTCCTGGAGGGCATGGCGATCCACGAGACGCTCGAGCTCCTCCTCCGGATGGATCTCGATGCCTTCCGGGTACAGCCGTCCGGCCAGCGCCGGCGGATACCGCCGGCCCGCGATGTCGGGGATCTGGGTGGCCGTGAAGGCGACGACCTCGTATTCCGGCTTGTCGCGGAAGACGACGTTGAAGTTGTGGAAGTCCCTTCCCGCGGCGCCCAGGATGAGGACCTTCCTTCTCTCCATGGTTTTCCCCCCGTTGCGCGTGCTCGTTGCAAGGCCGATGCCTCGGGGCCTTCCCGCGACACCTTTGCGCGGTCGAGCCCCGCGGCGAAAACCCTTCGCGCGAGGGGGAGGAACGCGCCGGCGCAGCGGCGCCGCCAACGCGCGCAGGCACAGTGTCTTGCGGGTGGCCTCGGCGAGCGGCGTTCTGGCGGACTCCTTGCACCCGGACTGCGCGAGCGCGCGCGCTCGCAAGGAGCCCGAATGGCGAAGGACAGGCCGAAACCCATCCTGGTCGGCCAGCACTGCAAGGGTTGCGGCCGGTGCATCGAGGCCTGCGCCCAGGGCTGCATCGAGGCGGGGACGGAGATCGAGCCGGCGACGGGGCTGACGCCCGTGCTCCTCCACCTGGAAAGGTGTACCGGCTGCGGCCTGTGCTTCGATGCGTGCCCGGAGCCTTACGGGTTGCTGCCGGAGCGGCCCGCGACAGCCGCCGTGCCGACGCGACGCGACGCGACGACCGAGCCCGGGCCGCCGTCGCCGCCGCTGGCGACGGACATCGAAGACGAGCTGCTCCCGCTGCCACGCACCTTTCCCCTGATGGTCAAGGGCACGTACGCGTCGGCCATCGGGGCGCTGCTCGCCGGCTGCCGCCACTTCTTCGGCTATCCGATCACGCCGTCGACGGAGGGCGCCGAGCTGATGGCCCGGCTCCTTCCGCGTCTCGACGGCTTCTTCGTGCAGGCGGTGAGTGAGGTCGCCGCCATCAACTTCATGTACGGCTGCGGTGCCGCGGGCCTGCGCTCGATGACCTTCACCTCGTCGCCCGGCTTCAGCCTCATGCTCGAGGGCCTGTCGTACATGGTGGGGGCCGAGGTCCCAGGCGTGGTGGTGGACGTCATGCGCGGCGGGCCGGGCCTCGGCAACATCGGGCCGGAGCAGGGCGACATCAAGCTGGCCTGCCGCGGCCTGGGCCACGGCAACACCCACGCCATCGTCCTCGCGCCCTCGACGCCGCAGGAGATGCTCGACCTCACCTTCCTCGCCTTCGGGCTCTCGATGAAGTACCGCAACCCCGTGGTCGTCCTGGCCGACGGTTATCT
>DAINRN010000003.1:22483-25211 GCA_036741815.1 Acidobacteriota bacterium | reverse complement strand
GCTCCATTCTTGGCCGCGGCCGGCAGCGCGGCCAGGGCCAGGGCCAGCACCGCCGCGGCGCCGGTCCGAGCCAGATCGGAATATTTCATTTGGTCCTCCCGACCCTCCGAGGCGCTGAAAGCTCACCCCTTCGGGTCATGCGCGAACGTCGTGCAAACGACGTACCCCCCGATGATCGAATCGACACGGGAAGGGCGTTATGACCGGGCGCACAATCCGGAATGTGACCGGCGTCACGCCCCGCCGGTTCCAGAAGCGAAGCTCATACAATCCATAGGGTGATGCAGACGGTGCCCAAGATGAAGGCATGACGCGCACGCATGTCGCGCTGACCCGCGACGTCAGCTCGAGCCTCGCCCACTGCGAGCTCACGCATCGCCCGCGCGAGACGATCGACGTGGACCGTGCTCGCACGCAGCACCGCGCGTACGAGGACGTGCTGCGGTCGGTCGGTTGTGACGTCCGGCGGCTGCCGCCCCGACACGAGATGCCGGACGCGGTGTTCGTCGAGGACGCCGCGGTCGTCTTCGACGAGCTGGCGATCGTGACCCGTCCGGGCGCGCCGTCGCGGCGTGACGAGGTGGCCTCGGTGGCGGAGACCCTGGCCTACTATCGTGCCCTGCGGACGATGGAGCCCCCGGGCACGCTCGACGGCGGCGACGTCCTCGTCATCGGCCGCAGCGTTTTCGTGGGCCGTTCGACCCGCACCAACGAGGAGGGCGTGCGCCAGCTGGCCCACGCGTTGGCGCCTCATGGCTACGCGGTCCGATGGGTGACCGTGACGTCCTGCCTCCACCTCAAGAGCGCGGTGACCCGCGTGGCCCCGGAGACGGTGCTGCTGAACGGCGACTGGGTGGAGGCGCAGGCTTTCGCCGCCTTCGACCGGATCGAGGTGGACGGCGACGAGCCGTGGGGCGCGAACGCGCTGGAGATCGGAGGGGCGGTCGTCACCGCGGCCGCCTTCCCCCGCACGCGGGACCGGCTGCTGCGCCGCGGCCTCGACGTCCGCGAAGTGGACGTCACGGAGCTGGCCAAGGCCGAAGGCGGCGTCACGTGCTGCAGCCTGGTCTTCGGCGCGGGCCCGTAGTAGGCTAGCCCTCGGCCGGCCGCACGTGGACTCCGGCCCTGCGCAACACGAGACGCCGAACCCCGCCAGGCCCGGAAGGGAGCAACGGTAAGGCGACCCTCGGGTGTGCCGCAGGACAGCCGGAGTTCACGTGGGACCGGCTCCTTCCACATGGCCTACCAGGTTCTCGCGCGCAAGTGGCGTCCCCGGACCTTCGACGAGGTCGTGGGACAGACCACCGTCACCCGCACCCTGAAGAACGCCCTGGCCTCGGGACGCATCGGCCACGCCTTCCTGCTCTCGGGCGCGCGCGGGGTCGGCAAGACCACCACCGCGCGCATCCTGGCCAAGGCGCTCAACTGCTCGAGCGGCAAGGCGCCCACCGCGGACCCTTGCGGCGAGTGCTCTTCATGCGTCGAGATCGCCGCGGGCACCTCGCTCGACGTCCAGGAGATCGACGGGGCCACCCACAACGGGGTGGAGCAGGTGCGCGAGCTGCGGGAGAGCGCGCGCTACAACCCGGCCCGCGACCGCTTCAAGGTGTGGATCATCGACGAGGTCCACATGCTGTCCATGGGGGCCTTCAACGCGCTCCTGAAGACGCTCGAGGAGCCGCCCCCGCGCGTGAAGTTCGTCTTCGCCACCACCGAGTACCACAAGATCCCGGACACCATCCTCTCGCGCTGCCAGCAGTACGACTTCCGCCTCATCCCCGCCGCGGAGCTGCAGGCGCACCTGCGGCGCGTGGCGGAGGGTGAAGGGGTGAAGGTCTCGGACGAGGCGCTGGCCCGCATCGCGCGCGCCGCGGAGGGCAGCGCCCGCGACGCCCTCTCGCTCCTCGACCAGGTCCTCTCGTTCAGCGCGGAGGAGGTCAAGGACGAGGACATACAGGCCCTGCTCGGCCTCATCGACCGCGAGCTGCTGCTGGCGGCCTCGCGCGCGGTGGCGGCGGGGGACAGCCGGGGCCTGCTCGACCTCGTGGAGCGGCTCTCGGACTACGGCGCCGACCCCCGCAACTTCGCCCGCGAGCTGCTCCTGCACTTCCGCGAGGTCCTGCTCCTGAAGATGGCGCCGGAGGGAGGAGCGCTCCTGGCGCAGATCGTCCCCGAGGAGCGCGAGCGGATGCGGCCGCTGGCCGCGGCCTACTCCGAGGAGGACCTGCTGCGTATCTTCGAGGTCCTGACCAAGGCGGAGACGGACCTGCGCCTGGCCCAGGACCCGCGGGTCACGCTGGAGCTGGCCCTCTTGAAGATGGTCCAGATGCGCCGGCTGGCCCCGTTCGCGGAGCTGGTGGCGAAGGTGGAGCGCCTGGCCTCGGGCGTGGCCGAGCCGCCCGCGGCGACCGCCCCGTCACCCGCGCCCACGGTGTCGCGGCCCCCGGCCACCGCGCAGGCCGGGCCCGCACCGCGGGCGTCGACTCCGCCGGCGGCGGCGCCGCCCGCCACTCCCACCGCCACGGCCACCGACCCCGCGTCCATCCTCGCTGCCATGGCAACCCTCGCCCAGGCGCGCCCATCGCTGGCCCAGCCCCTGCGCACCGCACAGGGGCGGGAAGATGGGGACACGCTCGTGATCGAGGTGGCGCCCGACTTCGCGGCCCTGGCCGCGATGCACGTGGACGAGTACCGCGAGCTGGCCCGCTCGGCCAGCGGCCGGCCCTGG
>DAINRN010000003.1:1299-22473 GCA_036741815.1 Acidobacteriota bacterium | reverse complement strand
GCTACCGACCCAAGGACTTCGCGTTCGTCCATCCCAGCGGCCGGCCCTGGAAGGTGAGGATCGGCGCCGCCACGGCCGCGGCCGAGCCGACCGCTCCCTCGGGCGCCGAGGCCGCCCGGCGCCGCCTGGCCGACGACGCCGTCCGCGCCCCGGCGGTGCAGGAGGCGCTGGACCTGTTCAACGGCAAGGTGCTCGAGGTGCGCTCCACCAAGCCCGCAAAGGAGGGACCGTGAACCCCTTCGGCAACCCCAAGCAGCTCATGAAGCAGCTCCAGCAGGCCCAGGAGCGCGTCCAGCGCGAGATCGCGGCGCTGGAGATCGAGGCCGCCTCGGGCGGGGGCATGGTCCGCGTGGTCATGGACGGCCAGAAGAACGTCAAGAGCCTGAAGATCGATCCCGAGGTGGTCAGCAAGGACGACGTGGAGATGCTCCAGGACCTGGTGACGGCCGCGGTCAACGAGGCCGCACGGAAGGTCGAGGAAGCGGTGCAGGAGAAGATCGGCGGCCTGACCGGCGGGATGAAGATCCCCGGCCTCTTCTAGCGCGTCTTCCCCGGAGGGCGGCGCCCCTAGTTGAACGTCACCAGATGGTCGTGGCTCAGCGTCGTGGTCGAGACCTTCTCGACACGGCGCTTCTCCCGGACCGCCACCACCTCGTCCGCGCTCAGCGACACCGTGTGGGAGTGGGTGGCCGAACCCTTGATATCCAGCACGAGGGCCCCTCCCGCGCTGAGCTCGGCCGCGGTGATCTCCGCCCGGTGGGTCGGGTCCCCGGCGACCTGTCCGCACGCGTAGCCCGGCGCGCACGTGGCCGCCGGCGGTGGTGTCGCCGCGGGCGGCGGGGGAGCCGCGGCCGGGCTGCTTCCGCCGCCACCGCCACAGCCCGTGATGGTGATGGTGGCTCCGCCCAGGAGTGCGAGCGCCGTTAACGCCGTGATCTGCCGTCGATCCAGGTCCACGGGCGCCGGCATTGTCACGGGCCCAGACGGCTCCCGGCCGATTTTCTTCTTCAAATCCCGGCTCCTTCGTTGGAGGAAAGAGGCCGAGATACTACGCCGCGCAACGGCAATCTCCAACACTGCGCAAGCTTGGGCACGCTCCCGCCCCACCCCTAATTGAAGGTGACGTCGTGGTTGTGAAGCAGGGCGGTGGTCGATCTCGCCTGCACGCGCTGTCCGGCCCGGATGGCCGCGATCTCGGCCGCCGTGAGCGAGACGAGGTGGCCATGGTCCGCGACCCCCCGGATGTCGAGGTTGAGGTCGCCGCCCGCGGCGAGCTCGGCGGCGGTGATCACCGCGCGATGCTGGGGGTCGTTGGCCTGTCCCGTGGCGGCGCCGCCGGGCGCAACGCCGCTGAACGTCACGAGATGATAGTGCTGGGCCTCGAGCGTGGACGCCGCCTGGACGCGCTCCCCGCGCCCGGTCCCTTTGTGCCGTCATGTGCCGCCGAGGCTAGGCCGGCGGAGCCGTGGAGTCTCAGGGAGTGCGCAGGGTTTCCTCAGGTTCTCGCGGCCGTGTGCCCCCCCCCGGCGGCCGCGAAGGAACGTGCCGTTCGTGATCAGCGGCTGACGGTCTGCGAAGGAAACCGATGCGACGTGAGCCCCTTGCCTTCCTCGACCGTGACGTAGCGGTCGGCCGGGAGGTCGCGAAGCACCTGGCGCTCGCCGCTCGGCCAGAGGATCTCGAGTGAGTCCACCTTTGCGCGCGGCCAGGCCGAACAGGATCCGCGGGTCCTGCGAGGAGCAGTAGCTGAGCCCGCCCTTGGCCTGGTCGTGGCTCACGAGCGGGCCGGCGGTGAGCTTCAGGCTCGCGCCCGTGCCGTCGCGGACGCTCTTCGTGCCTACGAGCCGGATCCCGATCCAGTGCCGGCCGGGGGCGCCGGAGTTCCGAAACAGCTGCTTCGCGCCCTGGTTCGCGACCCCGGCCTTGTCCGTCACGTCCTCGAGGCGGTACGTGGACGTCCGGGGCGCGTGGCCCGAGCGCCGGGCGGCCGCGTCCATCGACGCCTTCCGGAGTTGACGCCTCGGGCATACTGCGGATATGAGGCAGGTCACCCTGGCGCTCCTGGTCGCGCTGGGCTCTCCCGGATTCGGCGAGGGCCCTCCACCCCAGTCGTCGCCGGTCCTGGCGGCGCAGTACCCCTGCGATCAGGGGATCGCGGGCGATCCCGCGGTGGTCTTCGCGGAGAACTTCGAGGAGGGCTCGGTCCCCGCGGTGATCGCGCGCTACGACGACTTCAAGAACCCGCCGGGGATGGCCCTCGTCGCCGACGTGCCCGCCCAGAGCTGCGGCGCGGCGTCGATGCGGCTGACAGCGGGCGGCCCGGTCAGCGCCACCGACCTCTACAAGCTGCTCGCGAACAACGACGAGCTCTACGTGCGCTGGTACGTCAAGTACCAGGCCGGCGTCCCCTGGCACCACAGCGGCGTCTGGTTCGGGGGCTACAACCCGCCCCTCCCCTACCCGAATCCCCAGGCGGGCACCCGGCCGAACGGGGACGACCGGGTCTCCTTCGCCCTCGAGCCGGTGTGGGGAATCGGCGCTCCCAACCCGCGCCTCGACTTCTACAACTACTGGATGAAGATGCACACCTGCTCCGCCTGCGGGGGCTTCTACTGGGGGAACGCGCTCGTGAGCCGCCAGTCCTTCACCGCCGACGACGACCAGTGGATGTGCCTCGAGGTCCACGCCAGGCTCAACCCCGACCCCACGTCTGGCGCGGGCGCCGTGCTCGAGGTCTGGAAGAACGACGCCCTGGTGCAGCGGTTCGCCGATCAGAAGGGCCGCGGGTACTGGGTGCAGGACCATTTCTGCCCGGCGAGGGCCGACGGCACGCAGTGTACCGACTACCCGCCGCCGCCTGGCACCCCGATGGTTCGCCTCGATCTGCAGACGCGGATCACGACCGCGCTTCAGCTCAACAACTTCTGGCCGCAGAACTACATCACCAACCCCGCCGTGGGCAGCCTGTGGCTCGACGACATGGTCCTGGCCAAGGTGCGCATCGGCTGCATCCGCTAGCCGAGCCCGGTCACGTGCACGTGCACTCGGGCAGGTCACGAAATTGCGTATTCAGCGGCCCCGTGCGGTCGCGGGAAACCGGTAGGGCGTGATCCCCTTGCCCTCCTCCACGGTGATGTACCGGTCGGCCGGGATGTCGCGGATCACCTGCCGCTCCCCGCTCGGCCATAGGATCTCCAGCGCGTCCACCTTGGCCTGCTCGCCCAGGCCGAACAGGATCCGTGGGTCCTGTGATGAGCAGTAGCTGAGCCCGCCCTTGGCCTGGTCGTAGCTCACGAGCGGGCCGGCGGTGAGCTTCAGGCGCGCGCCCGTGCCGTCGCGGACGCTCTTCGTGCCCACGAGCCGGATCCCGATCCAGTGCCGGCCACGGGCGCCGGAGTTCCGGAACAGCTGTCCCTCCTGTCCGTTGTTGCCGACGAGCAGGTCCGGGAACCCGTCGTTGTCGTAGTCGCCCACGGCCAGGCCGCGGCTCACGCGCGGGGCCAGGAAGCTGGCGGGCTGCGTGGCGGTCACGTCCGCGAAGCGCCCCCCGCCCAGGTTCCGGTAGAGCTTCTTGACCTCGGCGTGCGTGACGCCCGCGTGGTAGATCGCGATGTTGTCGAGGATGTGGCCGTTCACCACCACGAGGTCGCGGTTGCCGTCGTTGTCGGCGTCCAGGAACTGGGCCCCGAACCCGCTGTTCATGATGGTGGTGGCGCCCAGCCCCGAGGTGATCGTAGCGTCGGTGAACAGGCGCTTCCCCTCGTTGACGTACAGGCGGTTGAGCTCACCGTCGAGGTGGCTCACGTACAGGTCGATGTCGCCGTCGCCGTCGATGTCGCCCGCGCCCGCGCTCATCCCCGCCTCCGCCTTGCCGTCGTCGCTGAAGCCGGCCCCCGAGGTGTAGCTGGCGTCCTCGAAGGTCCCGTCGCCCTTGTTGAAGTAGATGAAGTTGCGTTGCGTGTCGTTGGCGATGAACACGTCGGTCCAGCCGTCGCCGTCCAGGTCGGCCAGGGCCACGGCCAGGCTCTTGCCGTCGGGGTTGACGAGCTTCGCCGCCGCGGTGACATCGGTGAAGGTGCCGTCGCCCTTGTTGCGGAAGAGCCGCGGCGAGGTCCCGGGGAAGCTGTCGGGATGGCAGTAGGCGCGCAGCTCCGGCGTGGGATCGCCGCACACGACGTTGCGCTCCACGTCGTATTGCACGTAGTTGGCCACCAGCAGATCGAGCTTGCCGTCGTGGTCGTAGTCGAACCACCCGGCCGCCGTGGCCCAGGCGCCCGCGTTCGCCACCCCGGCCTTCTCCGTCACATCCTCGAAGCCGCCCTTGCCGGTGTTGCGGTACAGCAGCGACCGGCGGTAGCCGGACACGTAGAGGTCAGGGTAGCCGTCGTTGTCGTAATCGCCCGCGGCCGCGCCGAAGAAGAAGTGGCCGGGGCCCACCGCCAGCCCGGCCTTCGCCGTCACGTCGGTGAACGTGCCGTCGCCGTTGCTGCGATAGAGGGCGGGCTGGGGGGGCGTGGCCGGCTTGAAGTGCGGGGTGGCGCCGCTGTTGGCAAAGAACGCGTCGAGGAACCCGTCCTGGTCGTAGTCCAGCCAGCCCACCCCGGCGCCCATAGTCTCCAGGTAGAGCTTCTCCCTCGAGGCCGCGCGCTCGTGCCGGAAGGCGATGCCGGCCGCCCGGGTCACGTCCTCGAAGCGCACGTCGAAGGACGCCTTCGGCGCGGCACCCAAGATGGCGATGGCGGCGGCGGCGGCGAGCGCGCTCCTCACGGCAGCCGCTTGGCGAGCGCGAGCGCCTGCGCGTAGCTCTCGTCGCCCGGGTCCAGGGCCACCGCCTTCTCGAGGGCCTCGATCGCGCTCTTCCGCTGGTCGAGCCCCAGATAGACCTGGCCCAGCACGTAGAGAGCCTCCGCGTCCAGCGGGTTGATGAGCGTCGTCTGGATGAGCGCGTCCCGCGCGCCCGGGAGGTCGTCCTGCTTCGCGAGGATCCGGCCTCGCACGTAGAGGGCGTCCGACCGATAGGGGTTGTGCTTGAGCGCGAGGTCCACCGCCTCCCGGGCCACGTCGTAGTGGCCGGCCGAGAAATGGATCTTGGCGAGCAGCGTGTAGGCGGCGTCGCTCTGCGGGTCCTGCTTCAGGGCCCGCTCCAGGAGGGCCAGCGCCTCGTTGGGCCGGCCCCCGCGGGCGTGCTCCGCCGCCTCGCGGACCAGGTGGTCGGACTGGACGCGGCTCTCGCGCGCGGCCTGGTCCTTCCGGGCCAGCTCGGCGAAGCGCTGGCGGACGCGTGCCGCCTCGTCCGCGCGGCCCGCGCAGAGGTAGGCCCGGGCCAGCATCGAGACGGACTCCGTGTTGTTCGGCTCGGCCGCGACGATCTTCTCGAGGTGAAGGGCGCCCTCCGCGCAACGGCCGGCGCGCACGAGGATGCTGGCCAGGAGGAAGCGGCCCCTCGTGTTCCCGGGCTCCAGGGCCACGACCCGTTCCGCATCGGGCAGCGCATGCGACACGTCGTTGCGCTCCGCGTAGATCGACGCGCGCAAGTGGCGGGCCAGCGCGTTCTCCGGCTCCTGGGCGATCGCCCGGTCGAGCTCCACGAGGGCGCGGTCGTCCTCGCCCCGTGCCTTGTGGACGCTGGCCATGAAGACGCGGGCGGCGACGCTCTGTGGATCGGCGCGGAGGGCGGCCTGCAGGGGGACCTCGGCCTCGTCGTACTTCTGGAGCTGGATGAGGATCCGGCCCAGGGCCACCAGCGGGGCGGGGTGGTCGGGATGGGCCTGGGCCGCGGCCTGGAGCACGCGCTTCGCCTCGTCGAAGTTGGCCATCTCGCGGTAGCACTCGGCCAGGCCGAGCCGGGCCAGCTCGTGGTCCGGCGCCAGCTCCAGCGCCTTGCGGAACGCGGCGATGGCGTCGGGCATCTCGCGGGCCGTGCGATGCGCCTCCCCGAGCTCGGTCCACAGCGCGGCGTCCCCAGGCGCTGCCGCCACCGCCTCGCGGTAGCGCGCGATCGCCTCCGCCGTCCGCCCCTCGGCCAGGAGCGACCGCGCCTGGGCGGCGGGGGCCGGCGGCGGGGGGGGATCGGCCCGGGGTGACGCCGGCGTGGCGATGCACACCTGGGCCAGGGCCACGAGCGTCACCAGCCGCCCCGCTCCTCGACCGCTCCGCACCGGGAAATTATACGAGGGGTACACTACGCCGATGCGCGCCGGGATCCTCGCGTCGGCACTGGTGCTGCTGTCTCCGTCTTTCGCGGCCGCCAAAGACCTGACCCTGGACGACCTCGGCACGCCCTCCGCGGTGTTCGTCAAGGACGGCCGGCCGGTCACCTTCGCCCTGCTGGGCCTCATCGAGTTCAAGACCCTCGACGAGCTGTTCGCCTACATCGACCGCGAGGCCGGACGCTGGTCGTTCCCGAGCGCCGCCGCCCGGCAGGCGTTTGGCGACGGCCTGCTGCGGCGCGGCGTGGAGAGCCGGCTGGTCTCGATGACCTACGAGAAGCCGCTCGAGCTGCTGCTGACACACACCCGCGAGGAGCTGGAGGACGCGGTCGCCGGCCGGCCCGCCCGCACGTCGCCGGTCTTCACGGGACGGAGCTGGCGGTTGGAGCCGGGCACCTACCGGCAGGCGTTCGTGGACGTCCGGCAGCGCTGGAAGACGTCGCTGAACTGCTGGAGCGCCGCGCCCACCATCCCCGCGCGGGTCCTCTCCAACTGGTACCCGATCGAGGAGGGCATCGAGCTCCATGGCGCGGTCTACGACTCCACCGAGCACTTCTGGCAGGCCGTGAAGTTCCATCCGGACGTGCGCAACGCCGACCTCTTGGCGGTGCTCGACGAGATGATGTCCCGCGACTGGAAGCCCTGGGTAGAAGGGCTGGCCGGCGATCAGGAGCGCTACTTCGCCCACGCCTACGCGATCGAGTTCCTCCGCGCGAACCTGACGCCGGAGAAGCTGCGCTGGTTCCGCGACGAGTTGGGCCGGCTGCCCGCGTCGGAGGGCGCCCGGGAGGCGCAGCAGCGGCGCGGCCAGAAGTTCCGGTTCACCGCCCTGCAGGAGAAGATCTTCTGGGGAGACCTCGCCGACACCTTCCACCTGATCTGGTTCTTCGACCGCGCGGCGCTGCCCGCCCTGTCCCGGCACCACTTCGACGGCGTGTACCTCGGCGAGCGCCGGATGGGCTTCATCAGCCCCGAGTTCCAGGCCCTCATGCTCGAGATCTGGCGCACGAAGTTCCTGGAGATGCCGCGGTTCGGGGAGGTGATCCGCTTGATTCCGCTCACGGTGAAGCTGGACCACTTCCTGAACGACGGCGACTCTCCCGACATCCCCATCCCGGTGTACGTGTCCTACCTCAACGAAATCCGCCAACTGGCGCTGGCATCGAAGCCCCGCTGACTCGACGACAGGCTCTGCAGGCTTGACTCGGCTCTCGCGGGGCCATTAGGATACGCGCAATTTTCGTTCCGCCGTCGAGATTTATGGATACAGCGTCCGGATGCGGTGACGCAGTCTCGTGCCGGCGGCCGCGCGCGGCGGCGCGCGCCATCGTCTCCCTCCTGACCGCGGTCACCACCGTGGGTTTCGCCGGCCGGGCCGAGGCCCAGGCGGCGCGGCGCGCCGTCCTCATCGACACCGATCCCGGGACGGACGACGCGATGGCGATCCTGCTGGCCCTCAACTCTCCCGAGGTGGACGTGCGGGCCTTCACGGTGGTGGGCGGCAACGTCCCGCAGGCGCAGGCCCTGGAGAACGCCCTGCGCCTCGTGTCCCTGGCGGGGCGGTGCGACATCCCTGTAGCCCGGGGTGCGGCGCGGCCCCTGGCCCAGCGCCTCATCACCGCCGAGTTCGTGCACGGGCAGAACGGGATGGGCAACATCGAGCTGCCCGCCTCGCGTTGCACGGCGGACCAGCGCTTCGCGCCTGACCTGATCATCGAGATGGTCCGCGCCATGCCGGGCCAGCTCACACTGGTCCCCGTGGGGCCGCTCACCAACATAGCCTTGGCCGTCCTCAAGGACCCGGGCATCGTGCCCCTGGTGAAGGAAGTCGTGATCATGGGCGGCTCCATCACCGAGGGCAATGTCACCGCGGCCGCGGAGGCGAACATCTACAACGATCCCGAGGCGGCGCAGGTCGTGTTCCAGGCGGGCTGGAAGGTCACCATGGTGGGCCTCGACGTCACCCACAAGACCAACTTCGGCCCCGTCCACCTGGAGCGGCTGGCGAAGACCCACGGCACCCAGAACGACTTCGCCGCGCGCGTGATGGGCTTCCTGGTCGACTTGACCAAGAAGTTCGGCGGCGAAGGCACACCCATGCACGACCCGCTGGCCATGGGCGTGGCCATCGATCCTTCCTTCGTGAAGACCAGGCAGATGCGGGTCGACGTCGAAACGCGCGGGGAGTTCACGCGCGGGGCCACGGTGGGCAACCGCAACAACGTCGTGGAGCACAACGAGCTCAAAGGGGACCGCTACGTGATGACCGGCATCGACCGCGTGGAGCCCAACGCCTGGGTGGCGGTGGAGGTCGACGCGGAGCGGTTCATGTCCTTCTTCATCGATCGGTTGGCTGGTAAGTGATCGGCGTTTAGCAGGAGGAGAAATGAAGCGAAGGTTCTTGGCAGCAACTCTCGGCGCGGTGCTGGCCTGGTCGGCCCCGGCCGGCGCGCAGACGCTGGAGAGCGCACAGATCCGCGGGATCGTTTACGACGAGACCAAGGCGGCGCTGCCGGGCGCGACGGTCACCTTGACCAACGCCGCCACGGGCTTCACGCGCACCGTGACCACCAACACCGACGGCGCGTACACCTTCGCCCAGGTGCCGAGCGGGACCTACACCATGCACGCCGAGCTGTCCGGCTTCGCGCCCACGCAGGTGACGGGGCTGGTGGTCAACATCGGCGCAGCCGTCACCTACGACATCACGATGGGCCTGGCGGGGCAGAAAGAGACGGTCATGGTGGAGGCGTCGGGGGCCGGCATCGACACCAGCTCCGCGGGGGTGAGCCAGCTCATCAACGAGCAGGCCATCGCGAACCTGCCCCTCTCCGGCCGCGACTTCCGTGACCTGGCCCAGCTCAGCCCCTCGGCCCAGGTGGTCCCCGGCCTGCGCGGCGGCATGCGCCTGGGGGGCCAGCAGAGCGACTACACCGGGCTCAGCATCGACGGCGCCGACTCCCGGGACAACTTCTTCGGCGAGTTCTTCGGCTCCCTGGAGACCAAGAACTTCACCATCCCCCTGGAGGCGGTCCAGGAGTTCCAGGTCGTCACCAACGGCTTCGCCCCGGAGTTCGGGCGCTCCACCGGCGGCCTCTTGAACGTGGTGACGAAGTCGGGCACCAACACCCTGCACGGCAGCGGCCACTACTTCTACCGCGGGAAGGACCTCACCAAGGACGACGCCCTGGGCACGCCACCCAACATCGACAGCCAGCACCAGTTCGGCGCCTCCATCGGCGGCCCCATCGCCAAGGACAAGCAGTTCTTCTTCCTGGCCTTCGACGTCCAGCGGCAGCACGGGCCGCTCGTCACCCAGTTCGCCCGCGACGTCAGCGGCGTGGGCGCGCCGGAGTTCGGCATCGCCGACCTGTCCGACCTGGAGGGCGCGCACACCCAGTTCGTGAACCTCTTCACGATCCTGGGGCGGTACGACCTGCAGCTGGGGGCCAACGACCGCATCAGCATCCGCAGCTTCTACACCCAGAACAAGACGGACGGGTTCACAGGCGGGCGCGGGCAGAACCAGATCCAGGCCGACTTCGGCAACACCGAGAACTTCGAGAACTCGGGGCACAACTCCGTCGTCACCTGGAACAAGGTCCTGTCCGGGGGCAAGGCCTTCAACGAGCTGAAGGTCTCGTACTACGACTCCAAGCGTCCGCGGCAGCCCAACAGCACCATCCCCGAGATCAACATCGCCGACACGGGGACCTTTGGACAGCGGTTCTTCCTCCCCATTGACGGCAACCAGGACAAGCTCACCGTCCAGGAGAACTTCCAGTACGTGTTCGGAAACCATGACGTGAAGTTCGGCGCCGACATCAACGCCTACTCCACCCGCAACAACCTGTTCTTCGGCTGGTCGGCGGGCGCCTATAACTTCGCCACCCTGGAGGACTTCGAGGCCAAGCAGCCCTTCGCGTTCATCCAGGGATTCGGCTTCAACGGCCTCCCCTACCAGCAAGCCGCCTTGAGCGAGGAGCGCTCCCGCCAGACGGGCTACGGCTTCTACGCCCAGGACAAGTGGCAGGTCTCGCGGAACTTCACCCTGACCTACGGCCTGCGCTACGACGGCACCACCAACCCGGAGGCGCGGTCGCAGATCCAGGGGCAGCGCGTGTACTCGGGGGTGGAGCCCGACATCACCATCGGCGCCCCGCCCCAGGGCCCGCCCAGCGACTGGAAGCAGTTCGGGCCCCGCGTCGGCGCCGCCTACTCCTTCGACATCGGGAACAGGCCCGCGGTCATCCGCGCGAACTGGGGCTACTACTACGCGCAGATCCCGCCCATCTTCTTCACCACACCGGGGGAGAACCCGACGGGGGTCAACTTCTGCTTCTTCAACCCGGCCTGCTTCCCCCCGGGCGGCTACCCCAACTTGAACCCCGACTCCGTGCCCGGGCCGCCGGCGGGAGGCGTCTTCGACGCCAACTACGACGACCCCGAGCTGCGCAACCCCCGGGTCATGAACACGACCGCCACCCTGGAGCTGAACCTGTCGCGGAACTACACGTTCTCCACCACGTACGTGTGGGCGAAGTCCAGCTTCCTTCGCTCGGGCGGCTTCAGCAGCACGCAGTGGAATCGCAACTTCGTCAAGGAAGGCGAGGACCAGTTCGGGCGCGCCATCCTGGGAGGGCCCCTGGACGACACGATCGCCAAGGCCTTCGCCAACGGCAGCTCCAGCCGGGGGAACTTCCACCAGGTGGTGGTCAACCTGACCCGCCGCTTCGCGGACGGCTTCCAGTTCTTCGTCAACTACGCGTGGTCCCAGAACAAGGACAACGCGGCGAGCGAGCGCGACACGGACACCTTCTTCTCGCATCAGGATCCTTTCGACATCGAGCTGGACTACGGGCGCAACGGCCTGGACATCCCGCACCAGTTCAAGGCCTCCGCCACCGCCGAGCTGGGCGGCGGGTTCCGCATCGGCGGGCTGTTCATAGCCCGCAGCGGGGTGCCCTACCCGGCCTACATCCTGGAGGACACCAACGGCGACGGCGTCGGCAACGGCAACATCGGCCTCAGCAACGACCGCCCGGTGGTGAACGGCAATTCGCTGCTCGAGCGCTACCCGGCGCGGCAGCCGTCCTTCTACCAGCTCGACCTGCGGCTCAGCAAGGAGTTCGGCTTCGGGGACGGGCGCGCGGTGGAGGTGCTGGCGGAGTTCTTCAACGTGTTCAACAAGGACAACCTGTTCTCCAACCCGAGCGTGTCGGCCATCGTGCCCGCCGAGCTGGACCGCGTGCCCGAGCCCGGCGACTGCTTCGCGGCGGGCGGCTGCGGCGCCGGCGGCAGCCCCGCGTACAGGACCCTCGACCAGATCTCGCCGGGGAGCACGCCCTTCGCGGTGCAGCTGGGAGCGAGGTTGCGCTTCTAGTGCTTCGTCGGTCGTTCCTGAGGGCGACGGGGAGCGCGGCTGCGCTCCCCGTCGTTTTTCGGGCCCTCGCGGCCCGGGGTGACGCAGTCATGAGGTCCGACGCGCTCCGCTGGCCGAAGCCCATCGGCAGTCCCGTGCTCGACAGCCTGCGCCCGGTGATCGAGGGCTCGCGCCACGTCCGGACCGACGTCGCGAGGATCGCCGAGGTGGCCCGCTGGATGGCCTACGAGGAGCTGCCCGTACCGCAGTTCAGCCTGCCCTTCGGCCTGGACAAGGAGCGGGAGCAGGCCATCGACTTCACGATGGTCACGACGGTGGTCAACACCGCCTTCAGCGACTTCAAGACGGGCGTCAAGTTCCAGACCGACTACCAGGGCCAGACCTGGTCCGATTCCGAGGCCATGGTCGCGTGTTTCAAGCGCGCCATGGACCAGGGGATCCCCGTTCTCGACGGCCGCCACCTGGCCCGCCTCACCCGTGAGGACCTGGCCAGGATCTTCACCGGGAACATCGAGATCCCCATGCTCGACGAGAAGCTGGCCTGCCTGCGCGAGGCGGGCAAGGTGCTCGAGCAGCGCTACTCCGGCTTCTTCCACAACTTCATCGCCTCCTGCCCGCCCCGCCTCTACGACGGCGGGCGCGGCCTGCTGGACCGCCTCGTCACGGAGTTCCCGCGGTTCAACGACACGAGCCCCTACCGCGGGCACGAGGTGAAGCTCTACAAGCTGGTGCAGCTCGGCTTCTGGGCGCTCTACGCGGGGCTCAAGCGCGCGGGCGGGTTCCGGATCGACGACATCTCTTCCATGACCGCCTTCGCCGACTACATCGTCCCCGTGGCCCTACGCGTGATGGGAATGCTCGTCTACACGCCCGAGCTGGAGGAGAAGATCCGCACGCGGCAGCTCCTGCCGCGGGACGGCGAGGAGGAGGTCGAGATCCGCGCGCAGATGCTCTACGCCAGCGCGCTCCTGACCGAGGACGTCAACGCCCTGCGCCCGCCCGAGCTCCGGGTCATCATCCCGCAGGTGGACGCGCGGCTCTGGCTCAACTACCACACGACGCACTGGCCGCACCACCTGACCCGTACGATCATGTACTGACGTGAAAGGCCCTCTCCGCCGCCTACCGCACCTGGCGGGGCTGCTGGTCCTCGGCTCGGCCTTCTGGGCCAGCACCGAGGAATGGAGGCCGCGCCACGCGTTGATCCCGCCCAGCGGGGTGCTGAACCTGGGCGCGATCCCGCCCCCGGACGAGGTGATGCTCCCCGGCCCGGGCGATCCCGCGGGTCAGCCCGCGTGGCTCTCCGGCTTGAAGCAGTGGCGCGCCGAACGCCTGACCCGGCTGCGGTACGACGGCCGCGAGTACGACCGGCCCGAGCTCCAGTGGACCCGGCGCGTCGTCTCGCAGAACCAGGTGCTCGTCTGGGACCGCACGTTCTACGACCCCGAGCAGCGCCGGTACACGGTGGACCGCTACCTGGCGGACGTGGAGTCGCGCCTGGGGCCCATCGACGCGGTCCTGATCTGGCACGTGTACCCCAACCTCGGCGTGGACGACCGCAACTCGTTCGACCTCCTGCGCGACCTGCCCGGCGGCGTCCCCGCGCTCAAGGGCGTCGTGGACGAGTTCCACCGCCGGGGCGTGAAGGTCTTCTTCCCGATCCTGGCCTGGGACACCAGCACGCGTCCCGAGGGCCGGCCCGCGTGGACGGCTCTCGTGGAGGTCCTCGAGGAGATCGGCGCCGACGGGATCAACTTCGACACGCTCGAGTCGGCGCCGGTGGAGTTCCACAGGGCAGCCGAGACCGCGGGCCACCCGCTCGCACTGGAGCCGCAGTTCTCCATACGCGACGAGTCGATCCAGTGGAGCACGCTGAGCTGGAGCGACTGGGTCACCTGGGAGGACCTTGCCTACCCGTTCGTGCCCATGGTGAACAAGGTCCGGTGGCTGGAGCCGCGCCACATGGTGAACGTCACCGACCGCTTCACGCGCGACAAGAGAAACAGCCTGCAGCACGCGCTGTTCAACGGCATCGGCTACGTCACCATGGAGAACCTCTGGGGCTTCTGGTACGGGATGACGCCCCACGACGCGGAGGCGGTCCTGCGCATCACGCGCCTCGAGCGCGCGCTGGCCGACGAGCTGGTGCGCCCCGACTGGGAGCCCCACGCACCGACCCTGCAGGCCGGGGTCTACGCGAGCAGGTTCCCGGGGCCCGAGCGGACGCTCTGGACCGTCGTGAACCGCAACGAGTACGCGGTGTCGGGCGAGCAGCTGCGGGTACCGGCCAGCGCGGGCTTGCGTTACTACGACCTGTGGCGCGGCGCCGAGCTGACGCCCGCCGTCGCCGGAGAAACGGCCACCCTGAGCTTCGCCATGGAGGGCCTGGGCTTCGGCGCCGTCCTCGTGACCGGCGAGCCGGCCCTTCCGGACGCAGTGAAGGACCTGCTCGTCACCATGGCCGAGCGCTCGAAGCGTCCGCTCGGCTCGTACTCCCGCGAGTGGAAGGCGCTGCCGCAGACCCTGGTCGAGATCCCGAAAACGAAGGCGGTCGATTCCACGCCGGAGGGGATGGTCCGCGTCCCGGCGGGCGACTACGACTTCGTGGTCCGCGGGATCGAGATCGAGGGCGGCAACGACGCCGGCGTGGACGTGCAGTATCCGTGGGAGGACGCGCCCCGGCGCCATCACCGCCGCCGCATGCGCATCGGGAGCTTTTTCATCGACCGGACGCCCGTCACGAACCGCGAGTTCAAGCGTTTCCTGGATGCGACCGCCTACCGCCCGCAGGACGACCACAACTTCCTGCGCGACTGGCAGGGCGGGTCCTTCCCGGAGGGCTGGGCCGACAAGCCCGTGACCTGGGTCTCGATCGAGGACGCGCGCGCCTACGCGGCCTGGGCGGGCAAGCGGCTGCCCCACGAGTGGGAGTGGCAGTACGCGGCGCAGTCGGCGGACGGCCGGCTGTATCCGTGGGGGAATGAATGGAACCCGGCCATGGTTCCGTCACCCGACCGCGGGCCGACACGGCGTCCGCCGGCCGACGTCACCGCGTCCCGCCAGGGCGCGAGCCCCTTCGGGGTGCTGGACATGGCCGGGAACGTCTCGCAATGGACCGACGAGTTCCGTGACGACCACACCCGGGCGGCCATCGTCCGCGGCGCGGCCTCGTACCAGCCGCTGGGCTCGGTCTGGTACTTCCCGCAGACCTATCGGTTGGACGAGCACCAGAAGTACCTCTTGATGTCGCCCGGCCGCGACCGGGCCGGGACCATCGGCTTCCGTCTCGTCATCGACGCGCGGTAGGAGGGATCGAATGAAGCGGCCCACTCTGATCGGCATGCTGTGGATGTCGGCTCTCGTCGCGAGCACGGCCCGGGCCCAGGCCCGGCGTCCGGTGATCATCGACCAGGACTGCCGGGGACCGGCCACCACCGACCTGCTCTCCACGCTCGCCCTCGTCCAGTCGCCGGACACCGACGTGCTGGGGGTCACGGTGGTGAGCGGCGACCAGTGGCGCGACGAGGAGGTGGCCCACACCCTGCGGCTGCTGGAGATCGTGGGGCGCACCGACATACCGGTCGTTCCCGGAGCGGTCTTCCCCCTCATCAACCGCAAGGAGGAGATCGCGCGCTGGGAGAAGCTGCACGGCCGCGTGGGCTACCAGGGTGCGTGGAACGAGAAGCCGCCAGCCCCGTACACGGGCGTGTGGGCCAACCGCGGGTACCTGGGGCCCTTCGAGATGCCGGAGATGCCCGAGGGCAGCCCGACCACGAAGCCCGCGGCCGAGGACGCCGCGCACTTCCTGATCCGCATGGCCCGGGCCCGCCCGCACGAGATCACGCTCTACGTCGGCGGCCCCTTCACCAACGTCGCGCTGGCCCTGGCCATCGACCACGAGTTCCCGACGCTGATCAAGGAGCTGGTGGTCATGGGGGCCAGCGTGCGGCCGGTGGCCGACGGCACGCCCCTGGCCGACTCCGTGATGCACCAGCCACGCCGCGAGTTCAACTACTGGTGGGACCCCGAGGCCACGCGCATGGCGCTGCGGGCCCCGTGGCCGAAGGTGACCGTCACCACCGTCGACATCTCGGTCAAGACCCGACTCTCCAAGGCGCTGATCGAGGAGATCGGAAAGGCGAGGACGCCGGCCGCGCAATACGTCGGCAAGTGGGCGGACGAGCAGCTCATGTGGGACGAGATCGCGGCCCTGGCCTGGCTCGACCCCAGCCTCATCACCAGGCAGCGGCCGGTCTTCATGGACATCGACATCGACCACGGGGCGGGCTACGGCAACACGCTGACCTGGGCCGAAGGCAGCAACCCGGGCCTGGGCGAGCAGAAGGTCATCATCCAGGAGGACCTGGACCTGCCGCGCTTCTACAAGATGTTCGTGGAGCTGATGACGAGGCCGACGCCCGCACGATCTCGCTGAGGTCCTCGGGCGTCACCCGCCGAGCAGTGACTCCACGCACTCCGAGAGGTCGCGGCGACCGCTGCGGCCGGCCCCGAGGCTGTGAGGTAGGCGCGCGACTGCGCGCCGGCGCGCGTACGCAGCCAGCACCTCCCGCAGCAACTCCGCCGTCGCCTTGCCCTCGCGCCGCGCCAGGGCCTTCAACCGGCGGTAATCGGCCGAGGGCAAGTACAAGGTCGTCTTTGTAAGGACCGACATATGGCTACCATGTATGGCCACTGGACCCCTGTCAAGGACCGGATATCCGGATCGCCGGTCCAGATGACCGCGCGTACTAAGACAGCGGGCTGTGCTCGAGGACGAGCAGGCCCACGGAGATCGCGGCCAGCATGTACATGACCGGGTGCACCTCGCGGCGCCGCCCCGCGAGGCAGTACAGGCCCACGTGCGAGATGAAGCCCCACAGGATGCCCTGTGTGATCGAGAAGGTGAGGGGAATGAGAACGATGGTCAGGAACGCGGGCAGGCCCTCCTCCAGGCGCGCGAAGTCGATGGCGGCCACGCTCTTGAACATGGCGGCCCCGATCAGGATCAGGACGGGCGCGGTGGCGTAGGCCGGGACCATCCCGGCCAGCGGGGCCAGGAAGAAGCAGGGCAGGAAGCACAGCGCGGTCACCACCGAGGTCAGTCCCGTGCGGCCGCCGGCGCTGATGCCGGCGGCGCTCTCGATGTAGGCCGTGCCCGACGACGTGCCGAACAGCCCGGCGCCCAGCGTGGCCAGGGAGTCCACGATCAGCCCCTGCTTCAGGTTCACCGGGTTCCCATCCTCGTCCAGCATGTTCGAGGCCTGGGCCACCCCGATCAGCGTGGAGAGCGAGTCGAAGAGGTCGGTGAACATCAGCGACACGATGGCGGGCACCAGGGCCAGCCGCAGGGCGCCCCAGATGTCGAGCTTCAGGAACACGCTCTGGAAGTCCGGCGCGCTGAGGAGCCGGGGCGGGACCACCACCATGCCCGCGGCCACCGCCACCAGCGTCACGGAGAGGATGCCCGCCAGGAAGGCCAGGGGATTGCGCCGCTCCGAGAACCAGAGGGTGACCGCCAGCCCCAGGATCATGAGCAGCGCCCGGTGGTCGAGCACGCCCAGCCTCACGAGCGTGACGGGATCGGCGGCCACCAGGCCCGTGTTGCGCAGCCCGATGAAGGTCAGGAACACGCCGATCCCCACCGCGGTCGCCGAGCGCAGGCTGGCGGGGATGGACTTCACGATCGCCTCGCGGACCGGCGTGGCCGAGAGCAGGAGGAAGAGCACGCCCGCCCAGAACACCATGCCCAGCGCGACCTGCCACGGGATCCCGCGGCTCAGGATCAGGTTGAAGGTGAAGAAGCCGTTCACGCCCATGCCGGGCGCCACCGCGAAGGGCAGGCGCGCGTAGAGACCCATGAGCATCGTCAGCGTGAAGCAGAGGAGCACTGTGGCGGTGAGGGCGCCGCTGAAGCTGATGCCGGTGCCCGTGGTGGAGAGGATCGAGGGGTTGACCACCACGATGTAGGCCATGGTGAAGAAGGTGGTGATCCCGGCGATGGCCTCGGTGGCCAGGTCGGGCTTGCGGGCTTGCGCAGGGGCGGGGGCGCTGGCGCTCACGGCCGGCGATCATATCGCGCCGCTTGACCCGCGCCGCGCCCTGCCTGTAGCGTTGCCGCTCCCGAGCACATCGAACGGAGGTTCAGCCATGTGGAGCATCCGGCGCTTCGGCGTCGCGTTGGCGGCAACGGCCCTCCTCGCCGGCCGGGCATCGGCCGCGGACCGCATCAAGGTCTTCATCGACCAGGACACGTCCGGGCCCGGGGGCACGGACGCCGTCTCCATCGCCACGCTGCTCCTGGCGCCCAACGTCGACGTGGTGGGCATCGGCGTGGTGGCCGGCGACGCGTGGCTCGACCAGGCCATGTACCACACGCTGAAGATCGTGGAGCTGTGCGGCAAGCCCGAGGTCCCGGTGGCCGCCGGATCCGAGGAGCCGCTCCTGAACTCGCAGGAGATGATGCGGCGCCGCGAGGCGCTGTGGGGCGAGAAGGCGGGCGACGGATGGCACGGGGCCTGGGGCAGCGACGTCCCGCCCAAGAACGTGATCCCGCCCGCGCCCGGCGGGCCGCCCAGGCTCAAGCCCGTGGACAAGCACGCCGCGCTGCTGCTCATCGAGATTGCGCGCAAGTACCCGGGCGAGCTGGTGCTCTACACGGCGGGGCCGATGACCAACGTCGCCCTGGCCATCCGCCTCGCCCCGGACATCGTGGGCAAGATCAAGGCCGTCTACACCATGGGCGGCCAGGTCCTGGTGAACCAGCGCTTCAACTTCTGGTGGGACGCGGAGGCCGCCTTCATCCACCTGCGCGCGCCCTGGAAGGAGAAACACCTCACCCCGATCGACGTCTGCCACAAGACGCAGATGACGAAGGAGCTGATCGAGGCGACCCTCTCGGCGAAGACCCCGCTCACCGAGTACCTGCGCGAGTCCTACCTCGGCCCCAAGGTCGATGCCGGCATCTTCAGCTTCATGTGGGACGAGCTGGCCGCAGCCGCCATCATCGACCCCGCCGTGATCACCCAGCACGAGGACCTGTACATCGACATGTCGTACCTGCCGGACGGCCACTACGGCAGGATGGTCTGGACCAACAAGAACATGAAGCCGTGGTTCGCGGACAGCACCTGGAAGGTGCAGACGGACATCGACCGGCCGCGCTTCGAGAAGCTGTTCGTGGACCTGATGCGCACGCCTCCGGGGCGCGCGAAATAGGCATGCCCCGTGCCGGACCACGGCGCCCTGAGGCGGACGATCCTGACCGCGTGAGGCGTTTCCCGGCTCCTGCGCAGAGCGCGCCCGACCGCTATAATCGCTGCGGAGTGACCGTGTGACCGCATCCTCTCGCCCTTCCGTCCGGGGAGACTGGCCGGTGAATGTCTACCGGCTCGGCGCCGAACCCGGTGACGATCTCAGCGCCTCCACAACCGCGGAGGAGCGCCTCGCGATGATGTGGCCGCTGGCGCTCGAAGCCTGGGACGTGAGCGGCCGTCCGCTGCCGCGCTACTCACGGCAGGAGACTCCCGTCGCTCTGAGGCCGAATGGCCTTGCCGGGCCCGCTCGCGCGGACAAGTGAACGACGACTTCCGCGACCTGCTGGCCGCGCTGCTCGAGGCAGGCGCCCGTTTCCTGGTGGTGGGTGCCCACGCGATGGCCGTCCATGGCGTTCCGCGGGCGACGGGTGACCTCGACGTCTGGATCGCCGCCGACCCGGCCAACGCGCAACGCGTCTGGGAGGCGCTGCTCCGCTTCGGTGCGCCGGTGGCCGACGTGGGGGTTCGCCGCGAGGACCTGACCCGCGCAGACGCCGTCGTTCAGATCGGGCTGCCGCCGCGGCGCATTGATCTGCTCACCTCGATCAGCGGTGTCGGATTCGACGAGGCCTGGCCGGGTCGTGTCACGCACGAGGTGGCCGGCCTCACGATCCCGTTCCTCGGGCGAGCGGACCTCGTGCGAAACAAGCGCGCCACGGGACGAGCGAAGGACCTCGCGGATCTCGAGGCCCTGGGCGAAGGCGCTTGATGCGAGCTAGCGCCGCAACGAGGTAGCGGTCGATCAGCATGACTGACGACGCCCTGGCGGCGGGGACTGGCCGCGGGCGTTCGGACGCGGCTTTCGGCGTGATCGCCGGCCTGCTTGCCTGGGGACTGCTCCTCGCCAACACCGCCGCCTGGCGCGGTCAGCACGCCCTCGAGACCCAGAGCTTCGTGGTGGTCTACCTGCTCGGAGTGGCTTTCCTCGCTGACGCGGCGGTGTGCCGGCGCTGGCGGCGATCCGCGCCTGTCGACATTTGAGCCGGACGCCCCTCGCCCGCCGGTTCAGGACCACGGGCGGGGCGGTCAAGGTCGCGGCGGCCGTGAACTAGAATGCCGCATGCTGATCCGTAGGCTGCTCCCGATCCGAACGCCGTACTGGGACGAGAGGATCGGCTTGATGCCAGTCTACCGCGCGATGAAGCCGCTGCCGGGGCGGTAGCGCGGCCGAGGGTGACGAGCGCATGATGGCGTCGGCCCAACCCGGGTCGAGCGGACGGAGGCACCATGAAGTCGATGGCGATCCAGGGCGACAACCTGGCCCCGGCGGTCGCGGCGCTCCGCCGCGCGACTCTGTTCCGCGGCCTGAGCGACGATCAACTGCGCAGCGCCGCCGGCCAGGCCCAGCTTGTCCAGCTCGAACCGGGCGAGGAGCTGATCGGCCAGGGGGAGGTGCCTGCAGGTCTCGCCGTCGTGGTGGCCGGCGAGCTGCGCGTCCTGCAGGTGTCCGAGCGCTCGCCCGAGCCGTACGAGCTGGCCCGCTTCGCGCCGTACGAAGTGGTCGGCATCGCCGGCGTGCTGCTCGGCCGGCCGATGCCGGCGGCGGCGGTGGCCGCCGTCGTGCGCACGAACGTGCTGCGCCTCGAAGCCGGCCTCCTGGAGCGGCTGGCCGAACAGGTGCCCGCCTTCGGACTGGAGATGGCACGGGTGCTGGCTGAGCGCCTGGAGCGGGCGGTCGGGCAGATCCCCATCCCGGAGGCCGACGCGGCGCTGGTTGCGCAGGGCGGGCTGCTCGACCTGCTGCCACGCGACCTGATGACCCGCCTGCGCGCGGTTCCCCTGGCATTGAGCGGTCAGGTGCTCACCGTCGGCCTCAACGACGAGCCGAGCCCGGAACTGTTCGAGCGATTGCGCGCCCACCTGCCGGGCCTGGAGCTGCGCCCCGTGCGCCTGACCTCACGCCAGTTCGACCAGTTGCTCGCGGGCTGCGCCGGGGTCGCCGGCCCGCGCACCGAGACACCTGCCGCCGATCCGGCGCTGCTCGAGCGGCTGCTCCGCGCGATGGTGGCCGAGGGCGCCTCGGACCTGCACCTGGCCGGCGGCCAGCGCCCGCGCTGGCGCATCGACGGCGACATGCGCGAGATCGGCGACGCCCCACCGCTGGGCAAGGATGCCGTCCTGCAACTGCTCGCCCGCGCCCTGCCCGAGCGCAACCGCCAGGAGTTCGCCGACGCGAACGATACCGACTTCGCGCACGCGATCCCCGGCGTGGCGCGCTTCCGCATCAACCTGTTCCGCGACGTCGGCGGAGTCGGCGCGGTGTGCCGTC
>DAINRN010000003.1:0-1289 GCA_036741815.1 Acidobacteriota bacterium | reverse complement strand
GCAAGGTGACCGGCCTCGATCAGCTCGGCATGCCGCCCGTCGTTACCCGCTTCTGCGCCCTCCCCAAGGGGCTCGTGCTGGTGACCGGTCCGACCGGGTCCGGCAAGTCGACCACCCTCGCCGCCATGGTCGACCTGATCAACCGCACCCGGGCGGTGCACATCATCACCCTCGAAGACCCGGTCGAGTTCGTCCATGTCTCGGGCAAGGCGATGGTCAACCAGCGCGAGGTCGGCGCGCACACGTCGAGCTTCGCGCGCGCCCTGCGGGCGGCCCTGCGCGAGGATCCCGACATCGTCCTGGTCGGCGAGATGCGCGACCTGGAGACCGTTTCGATGGCGCTCGAGACCGCCAACACCGGGCACCTGGTGCTGGGCACTCTCCACACGGCGACCGCGATGTCGACCGTGGACCGGATCGTCAACCTGTTCCCGGCGGAGCAGCAGAACGCGGTCCGCGCGACCCTGGCCGACGTCCTCAAGGGGGTCGTGTCGCAGAACCTGCTGCGCCGCATCGGCGGCGGACGGGTGGCGGCACTCGAGATCCTGGTCGTCAGCTACTCCGCCGCCAACCTCATCCGCGAGGCCAAGGTCCACCAGATCGCGAACGTCATGCAGACGGGCAAGGCGGCTGGCAACCAGCTGCTCAACGACTCGCTGGCGGCGCTGGTCACCGCCAAGACGGTCGCGTACGAGGAGGCGCTCTCCAAGGCGGTCGACAAGGCCGATTTGGCGCGGCGCTTCAACCGCACCCTCACCGAGGGCTGACGAAGGTACTACTTCTTCTTCCCGAAGGCCTCTTCGATCTGCTTCTCGATGTTCTTGTAGTTCTTGTCCAGGAACTTGTCCTCCTCCTTCGTCAGGATCCGGAACGGCACCCGGATCGTGCTCTTCGCGAACTTCACGTTGAGCCAGTGCTGCCCGTAGGTGATCCCGCCCGGCACCTGGAAGAAGAGCCGGCCCAGGCAGGCGCGGCTGTCGGTGAGCTCGACGTCTTCCCAGGCCATCGCGCGCTGGTCGATCTCCGCGAAGAAGCCGACCCGGCAGGCCCTGTGCGCGTTGTTCGGGAAGTAGTTGATCGGGTCGCGCTGGACCTTCTCCCGCATCTGGATGGAGCTCAGGTTCGCCCCCACGTACTCCTTGTTCGACGCGAGCGGGATCGTCTTGCCGTCGGGCAGCTCGAGCGACACCGCGTCGCGCTTCAGCACGTAGTCCGGGACGTGCTCCCGCAGGGCAAAGCCGACCTCGAGCAGCATCCACTCCTCGCCGAGGGACAGGTTGGCGAGCTTG
>DAINRN010000002.1:0-29086 GCA_036741815.1 Acidobacteriota bacterium | reverse complement strand
CAACCTCCTCCTCATCGACGAGCCGACCAACGACCTGGACGTGGACACCCTGCGCGCGCTGGAAGAGGCGCTGCTCGAGTTCGCGGGCTGCGCGGTCGTCATCAGCCACGACCGGTGGTTCCTGGACCGGATCGCCACCCACATGATGGCCTTCGAGGGCGACAGCCGGGTGGTCTGGTTCGAGGGGAACTACCAGGACTACGAGGCCGACCGGCGGCGGCGGCTCGGCGCCGAGGCGGACCAGCCGCACCGCATCAAGTACCGCAAGCTGACGCACTGAAGCGGCGCCGCGAGGCGCTGCGTCAACGGCCGGGAGTGCGGCGCGAGCGGCGGCTGGCCCGTGGCAGCGTGGTCTTCCGCAACGTCGCCGGCCGCGGGCGCGCGTTCACGGCCATGTCCCCCGTCCACCGTTCCGTGTCGCTGACGTGGATCCCGAAGAGGTCCAGGATGCGAGCCACCGTGTGGTCCACGAGATCGTCGATCGACCGCGGGTGGTTGTAGAACGCCGGCACGGGCGGGGTGATGACCACGCCCATCCGGGCGAGCTTCAGCATGTTCTCGAGGTGGATCTCGTTGAGGGGGGCTTCCCGGACCACCAGGACGAGCCGCCGCTTCTCCTTCAGGACGACGTCGGCCGCGCGGTGGATGAGGTCGTCGTCCTGTCCGTGGGCGATGGCGGACAGCGTCTTCATGCTGCAAGGCGCGATGACCATTCCCAGGGTGAGGAAGGATCCGCTGGAGAGGGCCGCCCCCTGGTCGTTCTCGGCGTACGAGCGGGTGGCCATCGTCCGCACCCTGGCCAGGGTGTGCGGCGTCTCGTGGAGCAGCGTGCGCGCCCCCCAGCGGCTCACCACGAGGTGGGACTCCACGTCGGTCGTCTTGAGCGTCTCCAGCAGCCGGATGCCGTAGATGGCGCCGGTGGCGCCGGTGATTCCGACGATCAGGCGGCGGGGCGTCTTCTTCCCTGACACTGTTTGCCTGAAACTCCGCGGTCCTGGCCCGGGCCGACCGCTCATCGAGACGCTACCCTCGACACGCAGGCCGGTCAAGCGCGACCCCGGCCGCTCGGAATCGCCGCCCCTCGCTGGAAGGGATCGCGAAAGGAGCAACCGTAGACAGAGCTAACACGTGAATATTGTGATGCGAGTGGACCGGGTCTGGCTCGGATATCATCCAATATTAACCTCATGAATGCGACACCTCTAACCGATCTCACCGACGCGCAGATCCTGGGCAGGCTGACCCGGCTGTCCCGATGCGAACGCCGGGTAACGGCGCGCATCATCGCTCACCTTGCCGAGTTCGATCGACGCAGCCTGCACCTCGGAGCGGGCTTTCCGTCGCTGTACCTGTATTGCACGGAGGTGCTGCGACTGTCCGAGCACGAGTCCTACAACCGCATCGAGGCGGCCCGGGCCGTCCAGCGGTTTCCTGTGATCCTCGAGAGGCTCGCTGCGGGCTGCCTGAACCTCACGGCCGTGCGGCTCCTGGCGCCGCACCTGACGGATGCGAACTTCGCTGTCCTGATCGCCGAGGCGGAGGGCAGAGGCAAGCGCGGCGTCGAGGAGATCCTGGCCCGGCACTTCCCGAAACCTGACGTCCCCGACTCCATCCGGAAGGTGGCCGCGCGCTCCGCCGGGAGCACGCCGGAGCACGCGCCGCCGGCGCACCGCGATGGCGGTCCGGTTGGTGAGGCGGCGCCGGCGGACGGAGAGGGCTGTCCGGTGGTAGAAGCGGCGGCGAGTGTGTCAGTGAGCCCCGAGCCTGGATCAGCACCGATCGAAGGCTCGAGCGGCAACCGAAACCCCGCGAACGTTCCGGACCTTTGCGCGCCGCCTTCTCGCCCGGAGGTGGTTCGGCCGCTCGCCGAGGACAGGTACGAGGTCCGGTTCACGGCCACTCGTGAGACCTGCGAGAAGCTGAAGCTCGCAAAGGATCTGCTGCGTCATCGGCTACCCAACGGTGAGACCGCGGAGGTGATCGATCGAGCCCTGACGCTGCTTCTCGAAGACCTTGCGCGGAAGAAGTTCGCCACGACATCGCGAGGCCGGTTGAATACTGAGCATGACACCGGGTCCGAGAGTGCGGATGCCACTTTGTCCAAGAGTGAGCATGCCATCGGACCGAAGGGTGGGCATGCCACTCGACTTCTACCCGGCGCTATCCCGGCACCGGCGTCGCGCCATATTCCGGCGCAGGTCAAGCGGACGGTGTGGATCCGTGACGGCGGCCGATGCGCGTTCGTGAGTCACGGCGGGCGTAGGTGTACGCAGCAAGGCTTCCTCGAGTTCCACCACGTCCGTCCCTACGCGGTGGGCGGGCAAGCCACCGCGGGCAACATCGCGCTGCGGTGCCGCGCTCACAACGCCTACGAGGCCGAGCTCTACTACGGTCCGGGTGTCCGTGAGGGCGCCGAACTCGTTCCAGAACGAGTTGGGCCCGACGGACACGGTAGGCCAAGGATGGCCACCACGAGCGGTGCGAGGGAATCGGACGAGTGGCGCGGACAGGCGGGACGGATGGGGTCGGACAGACGAAGTCGGACGGACGGCGCGGAGAAGTTGTCGTGAGGGCCTCTCCGGTATAATCCGCCCGGTTTTCCCCCGCGGACGGGATCCCTTCCCCCAGCGGGCGCACGAGCCGCGGTCCCGCAGGGCGCGGACGTCGCATCAAAAAAGGAGGCTCCCGGCATGGTGAGAGGCCTGGTCGTGCGCGGCCGGCTTTACGCCGCGCGGCCGCCCGCGCACGGGCGCATACCCGCTCTGGGTGCCGTCGTGGGAGCCGCGGTCCTGGCGGCCGCGAGTGCGGGCTGCCGGCGGACGCCCGAGCCCGGCCCGGGCACGATCCGCCTGGTCGAGAAGTTCGACCTCAAGAAGGTCGAGGGATCGCCGTCGGCGAAGGCGCCGAACATCCCGCGCACCGAATGGCGGTTCGACGGGGCGGCGCCAGCCGCCCGAGCCGCGGCGGGCGCTCCGGCGGGCCCGGGCCCGGCTGCCAAGCCCGCGCCGTTCGCCGCCACGCGCGGCTGGGAGGGCGGGCCGGGCATCGGCGGGCTCGCCATCCGCGGCGGCCTTCTCGTCGGGCGAGCCAAGGACGGCCACGGCGTCCTGCACATCGAGCGGACGTCCGGCCTGGAGAACGCCGACCAGCTGCAGGCGATCGAGATCCGCATGCGGGTGTCGGCCGGCGCCAACCTGCACATCGTCACCCGGCCGACCCCGACCGTGGACCTCAAGGCCGAGGAAGCGCTGTCGCGCGTGCTGCCAGGCGCCATCACGACGCCGGTGATCGCTGGCCCCGAGATGCAGACCTACACGGTGACGCCGCCCGCGCCGGTGACGGGCGCCCGCGTCCGCCACCTCCTCATCCGGCCCACCGACGCCGACCCCGGCGCCGACTTCGCGATCGAGTCGGTACGGCTCGTGTTCCGCCGCGAGCACCTGGCGTCCGTCCCCTCCGGCCTGAGCTGGCAGGGGCTGCGCGACGTCTTCCGCGAGACGCTGGTGATGCGGTCACCGGAGACCGCGCGCTTCGAGCTGACGCTGCCCTCGCGTCCGGTGCTCGACCTGGCCCTGGGCACACCGGAGGACGGGCCCGTCACCTTTCACGCAAAGGTCCAACGCGACGGGAAGGATGTGGCCGTCCTCGACCACACAGTCACCACCGCGTACCGGTGGGAGCCGCGTCTCGTGGACCTCGCTGAATTCGCCGGCAAGACGGTCACCCTCTCCCTCTCGGCCACCGCCGAAAAGCCCGGCACCATCGCCTTCTGGGGAGCGCCGGCGGTCCGGCAGCGCGTGACCCAGCAGGCCGGCGGGCCGCCCCAGACCGTCATCCTCATCCAGGGCGACACGCTGCGGAAGGACCACCTGGAGCTGTACGGCTACGAGAGGGCGACGGGGCCGACGCTCAAGCGCCTCGCCGAGAACGGCGCCTTCTTCGACAACGCGATCACCCAGACGAGCTGGACCAAGGCCGCCACGCCGTCGGTACACACCGCGCTCTACCCGTCCACGCACGGGGTGCACCAGATCCCGGACCGCCTGCCCAGCTCGGCCACCACCATCGCCGAGGTGTACCGGGAGGCGGGCTACGCCACCGTCTCGTTCTCGGCGGTGGCATTCACCGGCGCGTTCACCAACCTCCACCAGGGCTTCGAGACCGTGCACGAGGGCGAATCCACGGCCGGACGCGCCGGCCCGAAAGGGGCCAAGACGGCGCGCGAGTTCACCGACCGCCTGGTCGAGTGGTTGGACGGCCACCGCGACATCCCTGTCTTCGTCTACCTGCATTTCTTCGATCCCCATCCGCCCTACGAGCCGAACCGTCCGTACGACACGTTGTGGGCCGACCCCAAGGGCCGCGAGGAGTACCTGCGCGAGCAGGAGGCGTTGAAGAAGGTCGTGGCCGATGCGTTCCTGGCCCAGCGCGGCATGGCGACGCCCGACGAGCTGATCAAGGCCGGCCTCGACCCGGCGTGGTTCCTCCAGTACTCGAAGGACTGGTACGACGGCTCGATCCGGGGGATGGACGACGAGATCGCCCGGCTGGTGGAGCGGCTGCGCGGCCTGGGGCTGGAGGACCGCTCGGTCATCGCCTTCTACGCCGACCACGGCGAGGAGTTCCACGAGCACGGCCGCATGTGGCACGGGCAGAGCGTCTACGGGGAGTTGATCCGTGTGCCGCTCATCCTGTGGGGGCCCGGGCGCATCCCGAAGGGCAGCCGCATCGAGGAGCCGGTGGAGCTCATCGACGTGATGCCGACGCTGCTGGAGCTGTCCGGGCTGCGCGTCCCGAAGGAGGCCCAGGGACAGAGCCTGCGCCCGCTCTTCGCCGGGCCGCCGGGCAAGAGCGCGGCCGGGGCCGGCGGCGGTTGGGCCAAGCGGCCCGTCATCGCCGAGAGGCAGCCCCTCGGGCGCGACGATTACCCGAACAACGGCGAGATGTACGCGATCATGGACGGCGGGTGGAAGCTGATCCAGAACGTCAAGCGGCCGCCCGACAAGCCCGAGTTCGAGCTCTTCGACTTCTACAAGGACCCGCTGGACCAGAAGGACGTGGCCGCTGAGCACCCTGACGTGGTGGCCCGCCTGGCCAAGGGACTGGACGGGTTCCGGAAGATGGCCGTGGCCGCGCGGCTCAAGCCCGACAGCGAGAGCACGAAGGGCATGACCAAAGAGCAGCTCGAGCAGCTGCGCAGCCTGGGCTACGTGAAGTAGCCGACGCGGCTACTTCGCCGCGAACTCGATCTTCACCTCGGGCTCCAGGTTGATCTTCACCCCCTTCAAGCCCTTCATCAGGCGCTTGGCGTCGGCGATGGATCCGCCCTCCATGGCGGTGTTGAACTGCTTGAGCTTCGCCTCGTCGGCCAGCAAGGCGTCGAACCTCATCTCCATGAGGGTGACGCGGGATCCCTCGACGAACGGGCTGTTGGTCTGGACGACCTTGCCCTCGGGCTCCACGGCGATGGCGATCCGGAGGCCCTTGAACATCTGCTTCATCATGGCCAGGGCCTCGGGCTGGACCTCCGGGGCCTTGGCGGGAGCTTTCTCGCCCCCGGGCTTCGCGGGCGCCGTCTTCAGGTCGGGCATGGAGACGGTCAGGATCGTGTTGCCGCTCGGCCCCTTGGCCAAGCCGAACCTCATGGAGTCGTCCGCACCTTCCGCGCCCGGGGCGGGGGGGCCGCTCGGGGAGGTGGGCTTCTGGCTGACCTTCAGCTTGGTGACGTCCTTGAAGGCGTAGGTCGCCCGCACTCCCTTGGCCTGCGGGGTGTCGATGGGCTCCGCCTTGACGAAGGTCACGCCCTCGCCCATCTTGGCCGCCTCGGCCTTGGCCTGCTCGATGTCCTTTGGCTCCAGCGCCATGGGCTTGTCGCCTGTTTCGGCCTTGGCACCGTCACCCTTCGCCGACTTCATCATGGCCATGGTCTCGGCGCTCATGGTCATGGTCTGGACGAGCGTGCCGCTGCCGTCGGGCTTGACCTTGACCAGGGTCTCGAAGTCGATGCAGCCCGCGGTGGGCAGCGCCAGAAGAGGCAGGATCGCGAGTCGACGGAAATGCATGAATGTCTCCCGTGGCGAGAACGCCGTTACCGATGAGATCAGGGTCCGGCACTATAGCCCATCGCCCGTGGAGGCGCCACGCCGCCGTGCTACGATTCCGCCCCCCACGGAGGTGACCTGATGCGTCTGGGCCCCGCGCTCGTCGTCCTGGCTCTCGTGGCCTCGGCCGCCGGCTCGGCCGAGCCGCCGCCCTTCGACGTCCTCATCCGCGGCGGGACGGTGTACGACGGCGACGGGGGCGCGCCGCGCAAGGCCGACGTCGGGATCGTGGGCGACAAGATCACCGCCGTCGGTCCGCTGGCGAAGGCCGAGGCCCGCACGGTCGTGGACGCCACGGGCCTGGCCGTGGCCCCGGGCTTCGTCAACGTGCTGTCCTGGTCCACGGAGTCGCTCATCGCCGACGGCCGGTCGCAGGGCGAGATCCGCCAGGGCGTCACCACGCAGATCTTCGGCGAGGGGTCGTCGATGGGCCCCTACACCGAGGCCATGAAGAAGCGGGAGACCAAGGAGCAGGGCGACATCAAGTACGACATCACCTGGACGACGCTGGCCGAGTACCTGGCCTACCTCGAGAAGAAGGGGGTCTCGCCCAACGTGGCCTCTTTCATCGGCGCGGCCACCGTCCGCGAGTACGTGATGGGCCTGGGCAGCCGCCGGTCCACCCCCGCCGAGATCGACGCCATGCGGGAGCTGGTGCGGCGGGAGATGGAGGCGGGGGCGCTCGGGATCGGCTCGTCGCTGATCTACGCGCCGGGCACCTTCGCCAGCACGGAGGAGCTCATCGCGCTGTGCCGGGAGGCGGCGAAGTACAAGGGCATGTACATCTCGCACCTGCGCAGCGAGGCCGACTCGCTGCTGGAGGCCGTGGACGAGCTGATTCGCATCAGCCGCGAGGCCGGGATCCCGGCCGAGATCTACCACCTGAAGGCCGCGGGCGAGCCCAACTGGTCCAAGATGGACGCGGTCATCCAGAAGGTCGAGGGCGCGCGGCGCGAGGGCTTGAAGGTCACCGCGGACATGTACACCTACACCGCCGGGGCCACAGGGTTCGACGCGTGCGTTCCCCCCTGGGCCCGGGACGGGGGATACGAGGCCCTGTTCCGGCGGCTGCAGGACGCGCCCACGCGGAACCGCATCCTGGAAGAGATGACGGCGCCGCCCCGCGGCTGGGAGAACCTCTGCGTGTCCGCCGGCGCCCCCGAGAGGATCCTGCTCGTGGGCTTCAAGAGCGAGGCGCTGAAGCCGCTCACGGGCAAGACGCTGGCCGAGGTGGCCGCCATGCGCGGCACCCATCCGTGGAACACCGTCCTCGACCTCATGCTCGAGGACCGCACCCGCGTGGGCGTGGTCTTCTTCCTGATGTCGGAGGAGAACGTCCGCAAGCAGCTCAAGCTGCCCTGGGTGTCCTTCGGGTCCGACGCGGCCTCCATGGCCCCGGAGGGCGTCTTCCTGAAGTCCTCGACCCATCCCCGCGCCTACGGAAATTTCGCTCGCTGGCTCGGCAAGTACGTCCGCGAGGAGAAGCTGGTGCCGCTGCCCGAGGCCATCCGCCGCCTGACGGGGCTGCCCGCCACCAACCTGGGCCTGGAGGGCCGCGGCTTCCTCAAGCCGGGGATGTACGCGGACGTGGTGGTGTTCGACCCGGCCACCATCGCCGACCGCGCCACCTTCGAGAAGCCGCACCAGTACGCCGTGGGCGTCCGGCACGTGCTGGTCAACGGCGTGGCCGTCCTGAAGGACGGCGAGCACACGGGCGCCCTGCCGGGGCGCGCCCTCAAGGGCCGGGGGGCGGTCGCGCCGCGGCCCTGATGTTCCGGCCGTGAGCTACCGGATCGCGGTCACGGGCGCCAGCGGCTTCGTGGGCCGGCACCTCGTGCGCGAGGCCGTGGCCCGCGGCGCCGACGTGGTGGGCGTGGCCCGGTCCGAGCTGGGCGCGCGCTTCGTGGCCGCCGCCGGCGGGCGGGCCGTGATCGTCCCCGACCTGGAGCCGGCGCCGCTGGCCCGCGCCGTGAGCGGGGCGGCCGCCATCGTCCACCTCGCCCAGATCGGCTCGGAGCGCGGCGCGGCCACCTACGAGGCCGTCAACATCACGGGGACGTGCCGCGTCCTCCTGGCCGCGGCCGCGGTGGAGGTCCCGAGGCTCGTGTACCTGAGCGGCCTGGGCGTCGCCCACTACGGCATGGCCCCGCGCTGCACCAACCGCTACTTCCTCTCCAAGCTCGCCTCAGAGGTGGAGCTGTACCGCTCCGGGCGCGAGACCGTCGTGTTCCGGCCGTCGTACATCACGGGGCCGGGCGACGGCCTGGTGCGCGGCCTGCTGCGCGACATGGCCGCGGGAGAAGTGGAGCGGCCCGGCGACGGGTCGTACCGGATGCAGCCCGTCGCGGTGGGCGACGCGGTGGCCGCCATCCTGGCCGCCGCCTCCGGGCCCTCCGCTCCCGCCGATCTGCCGCGCCCGCGTCACCGCGTGTTCGATCTCGTCGGCCCGGAGACCATCGCCTACCGGGATCTCATCGACCGCGTCGGCCGCATCGCCCGCGCGGAGGGGAAGGCTGGCGAGTACCGCGTGCGGGAGGTCCCCCTCGAGGAGGCGGACCGCAGGGCGGCCCAGGGCGGGTTCCAGGGCCACCAACCGGACGATCTGGACTGCCTGGTGTGCGACGAGGTCTCGGACCCGCGGCCGCTGGAAGCGCTGATCGGCCGGCCCCTCACGGCCCTCGACAAGGCCCTTGCCGCCGCAGTTCGTGAATGACCATGAAGGAGAGCCGATGAGAAGAACGTTGCCGGCCGCCCTGGCGCTGGTCCTGGCGCTGCCCCTGCCGGGCGCCGCCGAGGACGACCGCCCGCAGGCCCTGGTGGACCGCTTCGTCCGGGCGTGGAACGCCCACGACGCCGACGCGCTGGGCGAGTTGTTCAGCGACGAAGCCGACTTCGTCAACGCGGAGGGCCAGTGGTCGCAGGGCCGGCCCTGGATCCGGGCGCAGCTCGAGCGCGCCCACGCCACGCGGTTCAAGGGCACGACGCTCGTCGAGACGAACACGCGGCTACGCATGGTGCGCGATAACGTGGCCGTCCTCCACTTCCAATGGGAGCTGTCGGGCGAGCTGGACGCCGCCGGCAAGCCGAGTCCTACCCGCCACGGCATCATGCAGATCGTGGCGGTGCAGGAGGTCAAGGGGTGGAGGATCCTCTCCGCCCAGGACACGAAAGTGCCGCCCCCGGTGTAGTACGCTCTCCGCATGCGGCTGG
The DNA here is from genome assembly GCA_036741815.1 of Acidobacteriota bacterium. Classification (GTDB taxonomy): domain Bacteria; phylum Acidobacteriota; class Vicinamibacteria; order Fen-336; family Fen-336; genus DAINRN01. The sequence goes on along the minus strand of DAINRN010000002.1, from coordinate 19,775 downwards.
GCATCACCGAGTTCATCGACTGCGCCCACCACCTCCCGGGCCACACGAAGTGCGGCCAGCTCCACGGCCACACCTACAAGGTCGAGGTGATCATCGAGGGCCAGAACCCTGCGGGCGGCATGATCGTCGACTTCAACGACCTCAAGGCCCGGACCCGCGAGGTCCTCTCCCGCTACGACCACAGGAACTGGAACGACTTCCTTCAGTTCCCGTCCGTCGAGAACATCTGCGAGCTCCTGGCCGGCCAGCTCCGCGAGCGCATCCCCTTCCCGATGGTCATCCGCGTGTGGGAAGGCAACGGCAAATGGGCGGAGATGTAATCTGTCCGCTCACGATGAGCGCGGAGGACTCAACATCCCCGCCGATTCGCGCTCCATGGCCTCGTGGAAGCGCCTCGTCATCTTCCTCGTCACCGGACCCGGTTGACCGGCGCCGATCATGACCTCATCCACGCGGCTCACCGGGAGGATCTCCCGCGAGACGCTGGTGAGGAAGCACTCCGAGACGCGCGGCAGGTCCGCGACATGGATCGCGACCAGCGAGATCGGGATCAGGCCCTGACAGAGATCGAGCACCATCGAGCGCGTGACGCCGTGGAGGGCGCGCGTATCCTCGGTATGCAGGACGCCGTCAAGGGTCGCGAAGAAATTGCTCGACAAGCCCTCCAGGATCGAGCCGTCTTCGGCCACGAGCAGGCCTTCGTGAGCGCCCGGCGGGAGGGCTTGATACGCCGCTGATGCGGTGGCGATGAAGCGGGTGTCCTTGGCCGCGGGGTGATCGCGGTGGAGCGGGAGGGTCACGCACCAGACGCCGTCGCGGTAGAGGGAGTCCGCCAGGGGCTCGAGAGGCTCGACCGTGACGAACAGGGACGGCGGGGCGAAGGTCAGGCGGAGTCGGGACTCCGGGTAACGAGTGGACTTCAGGGCAAAGGTGAGGAGGCGGCGGACGTCGGCCTCGTCAAGAGATGCCGGGCGCCCCTGGATGCGGACCGAATCCACGAGGCGTTGCACGTGCTGGCCGAGGCGGACGACGCGGTCGGCCCGATAGGTTCGCAGTGTCGTGTACGCGCCGGCGGGCAGGCTCTCCGAGGCGGCGGAGAGGCTGGCTGAGTCACCGCGAAAGGTGATCCGGCCCTCGCGGAGCTCCCAGGTTCCCGCCAAATTCCCCTCGAATCGAGCGTCCTACGCTCCGTCTAACTGCCTATCCCTTAGATAGATAGTAGCATGACCGCAAATGGGTTGACAATACCAAACTCAATCTCCTACCTTACCTGCAGGGGAGGCGAACCTTGGGCAAGACGATCGGCATCGATCTCGGTACGACGTACTCGGTGGTGGCGGTCATGGAGGGCGACAGTCCCTCCGTGATCACGAACCCGGAAGGGGGGCGGACGACTCCGTCGGTGGTGGCCTTCACCAAGACCGGCGAGCGGCTGGTCGGCCAGGTGGCCAAACGTCAGGCCGTCACCAACCCCGAGAACACGATCTACTCCATCAAGCGGTTCATGGGCCGCAAGTTCTCCGAGGTCAGCGAAGAGGCCAAGATGGTGCCGTACAAGGTCGTCGAGGCGTCCAATGGCGACGCCCGCGTCGAGGTCACGGGCAAGCAGTACTCCCCGCCCGAGATCTCCGCGATGATCCTCCAGAAGATGAAGGATGCCGCCGAGCAGCACCTCGGAGAGAAGGTCACGGAGGCCGTGATCACGGTCCCGGCGTACTTCAACGACTCGCAGCGCCAGGCCACCAAGGACGCGGGGAGGATCGCGGGCCTGGACGTGAAGCGCATCGTCAACGAGCCCACGGCGGCGGCCCTGGCCTACGGCCTCGACAAGAAGAAGGACGAGACGATCGCGGTCTACGACTTCGGCGGCGGCACCTTCGACATCTCGATCCTCGAGGTCGGCGAAGGCGTGGTCGAGGTCAAGGCCACCAACGGCGACACCCACCTCGGCGGCGACAACATCGACCAGCGCGTCATGGACTGGATCGTGGCCGAGTTCAAGAAGGACCAGGGCATCGACCTCGGCAAGGACAAGATGGCTCTCCAGCGCCTCAAGGAGGCCGCCGAGAAGGCGAAGGTCGAGCTGTCGACCACCATGGAGACCGAGATCAACCTGCCCTTCGTCACCGCCGACGCCTCCGGCCCCAAGCACCTGGCCATGAAGCTCACCCGCTCGAAGCTGGAGCAGCTCGTGGGCGACCTGCTGGAGCGGACCATGGGCCCCGTGCGCCAGTGCATGAAGGACGCCGGGATGGAGCCGAACGACATCCACGAGGTCGTCCTGGTGGGCGGCAGCACGCGCATCCCCAGGGTCCAGCAGCTGGTCAAGGACTACTTCGGCAAGGAGCCGCACAAGGGCGTGAACCCCGACGAGGTGGTGGCGGTGGGCGCGGCCATCCAGGCCGGCGTGCTGTCCGGCGACGTCAAGGACCTGCTGCTCCTCGACGTCACCCCGCTCTCCCTGGGGATCGAGACCCTGGGCGGCGTCTTCACCCGCCTCATCGAGCGCAACACCACGATCCCGACCAAGCGGGCCGAGGTCTTCTCCACCGCCTCCGACAGCCAGCCCAGCGTGGAGATCCATGTGCTGCAGGGCGAGCGGCCCCTGGCCCGCGACAACCGGACGCTCGGCAAGTTCCAGCTCTCCGGGATCCCGCCCGCACCGCGGGGCGTGCCGCAGATCGAGGTCACCTTCGACATCGACGCCAACGGGATCGTGAACGTCTCCGCCAAGGACCGCGGCACGGGAAAGACCCAGGCCATCACCATCACCTCGTCGTCCGGCCTGGCCAAGAACGAGGTCGAGAAGATGGTGAAGGAAGCCGAGGCGCACGCCGCCGAGGACCGCGAGAAGCAGAAGGAGATCGAGGCCCGGAACCGGGCCGACGCCCTGATCTACGCCACGGAGAAGACGCTCCAGGAGAACAGGGAAAAGCTGCCCGAAGCCGACGCGGCCGCGGCGCAGAAGGCGATCGAGGAGGCGCGCAAGGCGGTGGAGCAGGGCGGGGCGGACAGGATCGAGGGCGCGCTGCAGGAACTGACGCGGGTCTCGCACCGCGTGGCCGAGGTCCTGTACCAGAAGGCGGCCGGAGGGCAAGGCGAGGCCGGGGGCACGCCCGGGGGCGAGCCGCCCGCGGGCGAGGGCAAGAAGGAAGGTGACGTGATCGACGCCGAGGTCGTGGACAAGGAATAGGCCGTGACCATCGTGGACTTCTACGCCGTCCTCGGGGTCCGGCGCGGGGCCACCCTGGCGGAGGTCCGCCGCGCGTACCAGAAGCGCGCGCGCCAGATCCACCCCGACCTCAACCCGGGCGACGCCGCGGCGGCGGAGCGGTTCCGCGTCATCTCCGAGGCCTTTGCCGTCCTGGCCGACCCCCAGCGCCGCGCGGAGTACGACCGCAGCGGCGCGACCGCCCCCAAGCCCGCCTCCATCCCCGAGGTCGGCTTCGAGGGCTTCGACTTCTCGGCCGAGGTGAGGATGGGGGCCACGGAGTTCCGCGAGATCCTCGACGGGGTCCTGCGCTCGCGCGAGCGCGGAGAGCGGGACGCCGCCCGGGGCGAAGACCTGGAGCAGCGCGCCGAGGTGAGCTTCGAGGAGTCGCTCTCCGGGACCCGGCGCCGCCTGCAGGTGACCCGCCTGGCCAACTGCGGCGCGTGCATGGGCGCGGGGGAGACGCCCGTAGCTCCGTCCCGCTGCGCGCGCTGCGGCGGGGCCGGACAGGTGCGCAGCCGGCGCGGCCGCATGATCTTCTCGACACGCTGCGGCGACTGCGGCGGGTCCGGGGTCCTCAGCCGGCTGACCTGTCCCAGGTGCGCGGGAGAAGGCCGCCTGATGCAGAGCGACTGGCTGGAGCTGGAGATCCCGCCGGGCGTTACCACCGGGACCCGCATCCGCGTCCCCGGCCTCGGCAACGCCGGCCGGCGTGGGGGACGGCCCGGGGACTTCGTGCTCGTGTGCGAGGTGGAGGCCCACCCGATCTTCCACCGCGACGGGGACGACCTGCGCTGCGTGCTGCCCGTGACCATCACCGAGGCGGCCCTGGGCGCGCACGTGGACGTACCCACGCCCGCGGGCACGGTCACCATCGAGATCCCCGCGGGCACGCAGAACGGCCAGCGGTTCCGCCTGCGCAAGCGGGGCGCGCCGCTCGTGGGGCAGAAGGCCCGCGGCGACCTCTACGTGGAGGTGAGGGTCCTGGTGCCGAAGGTCCAGGACGAGCAGAGCGCCGAGCTGCTGCGCGAGTTCGCGCGCCGCAACCCGCACGACCCGCGCCGGGCCGCGGCGGCGCCCGCCGCCGGCCGGGCCTCGGGCGGGAAGGCCTGACCGTGCCCCGCGGCCGCCGCCCGCGCGCGGACACCACGGCCGGCGAGCGCAAGGCCCCGCCGGGCAGGGGCAAGTACTACATGATCAGCGTCGTGGCCAAGAGCTACGGCATCCATCCCCAGACCCTGCGCCTCTACGAGCGCGAAGGCCTGCTGAAGCCGTCCCGCACCGAGGGCAACACCCGCCTCTACTCCGACGAGGACCTGAAACAGCTCGAGGTGATCCTGAACCTGAGCCGCGACCTCGGGGTCAACCTCGCGGGCATCGAGATCGTCCTGAACATGCGCCGGAAGATGGAGCAGATGCAGGCGGACCTGAACGAGTTCCTGGGCCAGGTCCGCGAGGAGCTGCGGCGCGGGGCCGAGGAAGGGTTTTCGGAAAAGCTCGAGCAGGCCCTGGTCAAGGTCCCGCCCGCCATGATCGTGAAGGCGCCCGACAAAACCTGAGCCGGGCGCTACGGTCTCAAGGGGCCCGGTCGTACACCAGCCGCGCCTGCAGCGGCACCTTCAGCCGCTCCTGCTCCAGGGTCAGCATGTAGACGAGCCGCTTCGGCGACTCGAGGATGAACACCTCGCGCAGGCGGCTGCTCTTCCCCTTCGACTCCAGGACGAGCTGGCCCTCCTGGATGCGGGCGTCGCGCCGCACCGTCTCGCCCGCCGCACTCGTCCCCGAGCTCGCGCGGCTCAGGTGGAAGATGCGGGAGCCGCCCGTCCCGTGCAGCGTCTTGACCTCGTCCGCGGTCTGCTCGATCTCCAGGGCGTCGAACGCCGGCACCGCCTTGAGCAGCAGCTCGCGCACGCCCATCCTCTCCGGCTCGGAGAAGTCGTCCTGCCAGGGGAGCCAGGTCTCGCTGGCCCACTTCGGGCCCCCGGACATGTGCCCCGGCCCCGCGGCGTCCTTGACCTTGGCGGCGAGGTCCTGGCTCAGCTCGTGGTTGAGCGTCCAGGTGCCCGCGAACGAGGGCGGCGCGTCGTCCGCCGCCGCGGATCCCGCCGCGAAGAGGAGAAGGGTCGCCGTCAGCCCAGCGCGCATCGTGGCCTCCGCGGGGATGAGTATGCCTCGATGGTGGTATCCTTTCCACCGTGAGCAAAGGCGTCGGCTCCGCACGGGGGCTTGCGGTCTTCTTCCTCTGGGCGGCGCTGGCGGTGCCGGCGGCCGCCCAGACCCAGACCGATTGCACGATACCCGGCCAGAACCTGTTCGTCCGGAACACCCTCCAGGACATGTACCTCTGGTACCGCGACCTGCCCGACCCCAACACGGCGCTCTTCACGTCCCCCGAGGCCTACCTGGAAGCCGTGCGCTACCGCCCGCTCGACACGAGCTTCAGCTACATCACCACCCAGGCCTCGAGCGACGCCTTCTTCTCCGACAGCCAGTTCATCGGCCTCGGCGTCGGTCTGAAGTTCGAGGGCGACCAGCTGCGGCTGACCGAGGTCTACCCCGAAAGCCCCGCCTCGGAGGCGGGCCTGCGCCGCGGCTACCGGATCGAGGCCATCAACGGCGTCTCCGTGGCTGACCTCGTGGCCCGGGGCGAGATCGGCGGCGCGTTCGGCCCCAGCGAGATCGGCTACTCGATCCTGGTCAGCTTCCGCGACCTGGCCGGCGCGCAAGGCGAGGTCCGCATGACCAAGCGCCTGGTCACGATCCCCACCGTGTCCGGGACGCGCGTCTTCGACGTGGACGGGCGCCGGGTGGGCTACCTCGTCTTCCGGAACTTCGTCCGGCCGTCGGTGGACGCCCTGACCGCCGCCTTCGACGAGCTGCGCGCGCAGGGGGCGAACGAGCTGGTCATGGACCTCCGCTACAACGGCGGGGGCCTCGTCTCGGTGGCCCAGCAGCTGGGCGGCCAGATCGGTGGCGCCGCCACCTCCGAGCAGACCTTCGTGCGCTTCGTGCACAACGACAAGAACTCCTTCCGGGACATGTCGCTGCTCTTCCCCTCGCTCACCGCCTCGCTGAATCTCAGCCGCCTGGTGGTGATCGCCACGCGCTCCTCGGCCTCGGCCAGCGAGCTGGTCATCAACAGCCTGCGCCCCTTCATGCCGGTCACGGTCGTGGGCGACACCACCTTCGGCAAGCCCGTCGGGCAATACGGCTTCCCGTTCTGCGGAAAGATCCTGTACCCCGTCGCCTTCACGGGGAAGAACGCGCGGAGCGACCCCGACTACTTCGGCGGGATCCCCGCGGATTGCCGCGCGCCCGACGACCTCGACCACGAGCTGGGCGACGCCGCCGAGGCCTCGCTGGCCGAGGGGCTGCACTACGTGGCCGCCGGGTCGTGCAGCATGGCGGCCTCCGCGCGGGCCCGGGCCGCGGTGGCGCCGCGCCGTCCCGTCACGCGCGACGGGTGGCGGCAGCTCGTCGGGGCGTACTGACCGGCGTACTCACCGGAGCCCGCGTCGTATAATCGGGTCGGAGCGTCCCTGCCGATGCCCGGCGAGCCTAAGCCCAGGAAGAAGAAGACGACGAGCCGGACCCCGCGCGGCGCGGAAGGCGCTCGCCCCGCGACCGGCGACAGCCTCAACGCCTACATCCGCGAGATCGCGCGCTTCAAGCCGCTCAGCGCCGCGCAGGAGAAAGAGCTGGGCTGGCGGATCCGCAACGGCGACGCGGAGGCGCTGCAGCGTCTGGTGGAGGCCAACCTCCGCTTCGTGGTCTCCTACGCCAAGCGGTACCGCGGCCTGGGGATGTCGTTCCTGGACCTGATCCACGAGGGGACCCTGGGCCTCATCGAGGCGGCCAAGCGCTTCGACCCCGACCGCAACGTGAAGTTCATCTCCTACGCGGTGTGGTGGGTGCGGCAGGCCATCTTCCACGCCCTCTCCGAGCACGTGCGCGTGTTCCGGCTCCCCCAGAAGCTCTCCAGCCAGGTGTCCAAGATGGGCACCGCCCGGCAGCGGCTGACCGCGGAGCTGGAGCGGACGCCGACGACCGAGGAGCTGGCGCAGAAGACCGACCTCTCGAGCAAGGAGGTCGAGGCCCTGCTCCTGGCCGGCGGCGAGGACCTGTCCCTCAGCACCGCGGTGGGGGAGGAAGGCACCCTGGAGCTGAGCGACGTCCTGGAGCAGGGGTCGGTGCCCTCCGTGGAGCTGGAGCTCATCCGGTCGTCGTTCGAGGAGCAGGTGCGGGCCATGGTCTCCCACCTCGACGACAAGGAGCGCGAGGTGATCAAGCTGCGCTTCGGCCTGGACGGGGAGGAGCCCCGCACCCTGCAGGAGATCGGGGCCGCCCTCGGCCTGTCGCGCGAGCGCATTCGCCAGATCGAGAGCAAGGCCAAGGAGAAGCTGCGGCGCAGCCACGAGGTCCAGGGGCTGCGCGGGGCGCTCAATTGACGGCCTGCGCGCTGTGCGGGGGGACGGGCTTCGCGATCGTCAGCCGCGGGGAGCGGGAGTTCGCGGAGCCGTGCTCCTGCCGCCGCCCCGAGCCGGGGCACAGCGAGGGCTTCCTGGCCGCCTGCCGCATCCCGCCGCGCTACGAGCACTGCACGCTGGAGAGCTTCACCGCCGACAACCCCTCGCTGTCCGCCGCGCGCGAGAAGGCCATGCTGTACTGCAACGGCTATCCCTATCTGGGCCCGGCGGACGAGGGCCTGGGCCTGCTCTTCACGGGGACCAACGGCGTGGGCAAGACGCACCTGGCGGTCTCGGTGCTTCGCGAGCTCTTCACGGCCAAGGGCGCGCGCGGCGAGTTCTGGGACTTCCACGAGCTCATCCGCGAGATCAAGAACTCCTACAACCCGGAGACCCGCACCACCGAGCTGCAGGTCCTGGCCCCGGTGGTGGAGACGGACATCCTGCTCCTGGACGACCTGGGGGCGTGGAAGATGACGGACTGGATGAACGACACGCTGTTCTTCATCCTCAACAGCCGCTACATGGCCAAGCGCGCGACCGTCATCACCACGAACTTCCAGGACGTGGACGCGAAGACGGCCCGCGACGCCGACCCGAACACGAGGAACGAGTTCTTCGTGGAGCGCATCGGCCAGCGCCTGCGCTCGCGCCTCATGGAGATGTGCCTGGTCATCAAGATGCAGGGGCAGGACTACCGGCAGGTGACCGGCCAGGCCTCCAACGAGGCGGCCATCCGCGCGGTGCCCCCGCCGGGTGCTTTGCGATGACGGAGGACGAGCCGCCCCTCGGCCTCTACGTCCACGTCCCCTTCTGCGAGGCGAAGTGTACGTACTGCCACTTCGCGATCGACCCGCGCCGTCCCGACCGGGCGCGGCAGGAGCGCTACGCCTTTGCCGTGCTCACGGAGATGTCGGGGGCCGAGAGAGGCCCGGCCGACACCTTGTACCTGGGGGGCGGCACGCCCTCGCTCCTGGCCGCGGACCTGCTGGCGCGCCTGGTGGCCTCGGCGCGCGCGCTGTTCGCGTTGGCGGCGGGCGCGGAGGTCACGGCGGAGGCCAACCCCCGCGACCTCGACCTGGCCGGGTACCGCAGGCTGCGCGAGGCGGGCATGAACCGGGTCAGCCTCGGCGTCCAGGCCGCCGACGACGCCATCCTGCGGGAGATGGGCCGGCTCCATTCCGCCGCCGATTCGCACCGTGCGGTGGAGCTGGCCCGGCAAGCCGGCTTCGAGAACGTTTCCGTGGACCTCATCCTGGGCTGGCCGGGCGAGACGGCCGCGCGCTGGGAGCGCTGCCTGCGGGACGTGGCCGCCATGGCACCCGACCATGTCAGCCTTTACGTCCTGGAGGTGGAGGGCAAGACGCTGCTCGCGCACCGCGCGCGCCACGGGCGCCTCGACCTGCCCGCCGAGGACCTGGTGGCCGACCTCTACCACGGGACGATCGACTTTCTCTCCGGATGCGGCCTGGAGCGCTACGAGATCTCGAACTTCGCCCGCCCGGGCCGGGAGTCCCGCCACAACGCGAAGTACTGGGACGACGCGCCGTTCCTCGGCTTCGGCCTCTCGGCCCACAGCTATCGCCGGGGCCGGCGGTGGTGGAACGCGGACACCTACGGCGCCTACTGCGCGGGCGTCGAGACGCGCGGCGCGGCCGGGGCCATGGCCGGCGAGCGACGCCTCGGCGCCCGCGAGCGGATGGGAGAGGCCGCCTTCACCGGCCTGCGCCGGCGCGAGGGGATCGACCTCGAGGCCTTCCGGGTGCGCCACGGCGCGGACCTCCTGCGCGAGTACGCCGCCGGGCTCCTGGAGCCGCTGCAGGCGGGACTGCTCGAGACCGACGACGGCCATCTGCGCCTGACCTCGCGCGGGCTCCTGGTCTCCAACGAGGTCTTCCAGGCCTTCGTCTAACTCCCTGATAGGCAGGACCTTGCGGGCCCAACCCGAAATCTGGGCTTGCGTGTTACAATTTTCGGGTATACTGGATACCAATTCCGGCCCCCCTCCATGGCGATTGAGCGGATAACGCACATGGCCATGAACCTGTTGATCGCCCGAGGGTCAGCCGAAGACGCCCAATCCATCGTCCGCGAGCTCAAGCACGCCGGCCACGACCCGGCCCCGGTGCACGTCCAGACCGAGGGGGAGTTCGTGGCGGCCCTGGAACGCGACGCCTGGGAAGCGGTCATCGTCCACACCGCCATGCCGCACACGAGCCTCATCGCGCTCGCGCGAGAGATGCGCGACCGTGGCCTCGACGCGCCGATCATCGCCGTGACCCCGCGGCTCGATACCACGGAGGCCGTGTCCGCGCTGCGGGCGGGCGCGACGCACTGCGTGGCTCGGGGAGAGCTATGGCGGCTCCCCGAGATCGTGCGCGGGGAGCTGGGGGAGGCGGCGCGGCGCCGATCGGTGCGCGAGGCGGAGCGGTCGAGGCAGGGGGCCGAGGAGCGCTACCGCGACCTCATCGACCGCATCCCGGCGCTCACGTACCTCGCCCGCACCGACGCCACCCGCAGCACGGCCTTCATGAGCGTGCAGGCCGAGGCCATGACCGGCTTCCCGCCGGGCGAGTGGATGTCCGACCCCGACTTCTGGGCCAAGCGCATCCACGCCCAGGACCGCGAGCGCGTGGTCGGGGAGTACCAGCGCAGCGTGGCCACCGGCGAGCCGTTCCTGTCCGAGTACCGCGTGGTCAAGCGCGACGGCCACCTCGCTTGGTGGCGCGACGAGGGCCGGATCTACCCGGACGAGCCGGGCCGCCCGTCGCTGCTGGGCGGCGTCATCGTGGACGTCACTGCCCACCGCCACGCGCAGGAGGGCCTCCGGGACATGATCCACCGCGACCCGCTGACCGGGCTCGCCAATCGCTCGCTCCTCCAGAGGCGGCTGGAGCAGGCGCTGCAGCGGGCCAACGACCAGCGCCCGGTGGCGGTGCTCCTCATCGACCTGGACGGCTTCCGCGCGGTGAACAACACGCTCGGCCACCAGAACGGCGACCTGGTGATCCAGGAGGTGGCGGCCCGGCTGGGCGACGTCCTGGGGGAGGCCGACCGCGTGGCCCGGGTGCGCGGCGACGAGTTCGCCCTGATCCTCCCGGACGCCGACGCGGCCCTGGCCCAGCAGGTGGCGGGCAAGGTCCTGAAGGCCTTCGAGCATCCGATCATGGTGGAGCGCCTGCCCATCGAGATCGGGGCCAGCATCGGCATCGCGGTGGCGCCCGTCCACGGCCACGAGACGGAGGTCCTGCTGCGCAAGGCGGACCTGGCCATGCAGGCCGCCAAGAAGCAACGCAGCGGGTCCATGGTCTACAGCCCGGCCTGCGACCCCTACAACCCGCGGGGCCTGGTCCTGCTGGGCGAGCTGCGGCGCGCGCTCGAGGGCGACCAGCTCCTTCTGCACTACCAGCCGAAGGTGGACCTCCGGAGCGGAACGGTGATCGGCGCGGAGGCCCTCGTGCGCTGGCGCCATCCCAAGCGCGGGCTGGTCCCGCCGGGCGAGTTCATCGCGCTGGCCGAGCAGGGAGGACTCATCAAGCGGCTCACGCGCTGGGTCCTGGGCGAGGCGGTGGACCAGTGCGAGGCCTGGCGGAAGACGGGGACGCGGCTGCCCGTGTCCGTGAACCTCTCCGCCCGCAACCTCCAGGACGTCCAGCTGCTCGACGAGGTCCCCGAGATGCTGGCGCGGAGGAAGCTGGAGCCGGACCTCCTGGAGCTGGAGATCACGGAGACTGCGGTCATGGCCGACGCCCCGCGGGCCATGGAGACACTGCGCGGCCTGCGCGCCAACGGCGTGGGGCTGGCCGTCGACGACTTCGGCACCGGGTACTCGTCGCTCGTCTACCTGCGCAAGCTGCCCGTGAGCCAGCTCAAGATCGACAAGTCGTTCGTCATCGGCATGGCGGCGCACCAGGACGAGGACGAGATCATCGTGCGCTCCACCACGGACCTGGGGCATCACCTCGGGCTGCAGGTGGTGGCGGAAGGCGTGGAAGACCGGCCTACCTTCGACAAGCTGGGCCAGCTCGGCTGCGACGCCGCGCAGGGCTATTACATGGCGCGCCCCATGACGGCCCCCGACCTCGGGTTGTGGCTGCGCCAGTCGCAGTGGCGGCTGGCCCAGGCCCACTGATCGGCGCCCAGCGCCCCGCTCAGCGCTTCCCGAAGAGCTTGCTGCGCAGGGACGACGGGGGCGGCGCCTCGTCCGGCGAGGCCAGGGCCGCGATCTGGGCCTGCGCCTCCTCGTTGTGGGGGTCCAGCTCGAGGGCCTTGCGGTAGGAGGCCAGGGCCCGGCTGCGCAGGTTGTTGGCGCGGTACACGTGGCCCAGCACGACGTGGGCCTCGGCAAAGTCGGGCTTATCCCGGAGCACCTCGCGCAGCGTGGACTCCGCCTGGCGCACCCAGTTGGGGTTCTTGAGGTACGCGCGCGCGAGCAGCACGCGGGCCTTGAGCCGCGTGATCCCCTCCAACAGGGGGAGTGCCGGCTCCAGGGCCTGGATGGCGTCCCAGTACTTCTCCTCCTTGATGAGCCGGATCGCGATCGGCACAGCACTCTCGGCGTCGTTGCGCTGGCGCTCGCCGGTTTCGGCCCCTGCCGTGCGGTCCGGGGGAGACGTTGACGCCGCGGCCGTGGAGCCGGAGGCCGGGGCGGCCGTTGAGCCGGGCGACGAGGCGTCCGGCGCCGGCGGCCGGCGGGGAGAACGCGGCTCGACCATGCGCTCGTACTGGGCCCGGGACTGCGGGTTGCGCAGGGTCTCGTAGGCCGCGGCCATCCGCAGGAAGACGTTCTCGCGCTTGGGCTTCAGGTCCGCCAGGGCGGGGTCGAGCGGCGCGTCCGGATGGAACCTCTTGGCCAGGCGGAAGTAGGCCTCCTTCACCTCGGTCTCGGTCGCCTTGCGCTCGATGCCCAGCAGCTCGAAGTGGTCGCGGCCCTGGAGCCGCTCGAACGCCTCCACGATCTCGCGGCGTCGGGCCTCGACGTTCCGCCGCGCCTCCTCGCGATCGGCCTCCTCCTTCAGCGCTTTCGCGGCGTCGCTCTTGCTCGTGGGCGTCTGGGCGGGCGTCGCCGGCGACGGCGCGGGCGTTGGGGTGGGGGCGGCCGGGGCGGGCGGTGATGGCCCCGGCGTGGCCTGCTGCGCGGCCGCCCGCGCGCGCCAGGTCGCGGTCTTCGGCACGTACTCCACCGTGCCCGTGCACAGCAGGGCGAAGAGGCTGCGCTCGACGTCCTCCTCGGGGAGGGGCGTGATCTGGAAGATCTCGCGCGCCGCCATCACGCCGTCGATGCGCGAGAGCAGGAAGCCGTCGATGGGGCTCAAGGTGAGCTTCTGCACCCCGAGCAGGGGGTGGCTCGACATCCCCAGCGGCCGGTCGAGGTCGCCCAGGACCTGCTTCATGATCGCCGGCGCCTGCAGCCGCCGCGCCGCCTCGAGGATCATCTGGCCCGGCCGGATCTGGGCCACCAGGCCGGCCTTGCTGTCGTCCTCCGGCATCTCCTCGAAGCCGAACCCCGCGCCACGGTCCAGCACGTTGAAGAGCAGGTCGCGCACGTGCAGCGCGATGGCCTCCTCCAGGCCCGGCTTGTGCAGGATGCCGAGCTCCTCCATCACCAGGCCCAGCCGCTTGCGGTCGCGCAGCACGGAGGGGGTCGCGCGCTCCAGGTCCTCCTGGCTCATGAGCCCGTAGCGCACGAGGGTGTTGCCCAGGTGCTCGCCCTCGACGTCGCTCGTCCCGTAGAGGATCAGCCCGCGGACGAAGTACAGGCTGCGGCGCTCGTTGCCGTGGGTGAAGTGAAGGTGGCCGGACTTCGCGCCCACGAAGATGTCCCGCATCTTCTGGAAGAGCGGCGTGGGATCGGGGGGAGGGGCGGCCGGTATCGCGGGCATCGGGGGCGCCGCGTCCACCGCAGGCGCGGCCGCGGCCGGGGCCGGGGGCGGAGGAGCGACGGACGCCTCGGAGGGGACGGGCGCGGGCCCGGGTTTCGGGATGTCGATGGTCGGCGACGCGACGGCGGCCGCCGCCTCGCCGACCAGGGCCTCGAGCAGATCGATGGAGGACGGCCTGGCCGGCCTCGGCTGCGCCGGTGGCTCCCCCGCCGGTGGCGGCGCGACCTGCGGGACGGACAGGGCGTGGGCCTTGCGGAACGCGCGCAGCTCGCCCGCGAACTCGGCCGCGGTCTGGTAGCGCTCATCGGCGTTGCGGGCCAGCGACTTCATCACGATGGGGACCAGGGCCTGGTACTCGGGTCCCGCCGGCAGCTCCAGCACCGGCTCCGCGTGCGTGATCTTGTAGAAGACCGTCATCAGGCTCTCGCCCGTGAAGGGGCGATGGCCGGTCAGCAGCTGGTACAGCACGCACCCCGCGCTCCACAGGTCGGTGCGGCCGTCCACCTTCGCGCCCTGCACCTGCTCGGGAGACATGTAGTCGGCGGTGCCCATGACCGCGCCCGTCCCCGTGGTGGAGGACATGGTGAAGCGGGCCACGCCGAAGTCCATGATCTTCACCGTCCCGTCCACGCAGAGGAAGATGTTGGCGGGCTTGACGTCGCGGTGGACGATGCCGGCCTGGTGCGCACAGGCCAGGCCGTCGAGGAGCTGGATGAGGATGTCGACCTTCCGCTCCAGCGACAAGGGCGGCTCCTGGCGCAGGGTGTTGAGGAGGTCCTGGCCCTTGAGCAGCTCCATCGCGATGTAGGGCGAGCCGTCGTGGTGGTAGCCGAGGTCGAACACGGTGAGGACGTTGGGGTGGACGATCTTGGCCACCGCCCGCGCCTCGCGCTCGAACCGGCCCTTCTGGTCGGGGTCCCCCGCGATTGCCGGGAGCATGACTTTGAGGGCTACGTCGCGGTCCAGCAGCGGGTCGTGGGCGTGGTAGACGACGCCCATGGCGCCGCGGCCCACGCGGCTCGCGATCTCGTACTTTCCGATGCGGGTGGGCACGTCGGCCTGGGTCGGGTCGGTCAACAGCGGGCTCGAGGCATGAAGTCGGGCATGATGCCAACGAGAGGGAAACCTATTAGAAGATAGGCTTTCCGGCCTGTCAAGGATGGCAGGCTGCAGCGCCTCCGGATCTCGCCTCTACGGGACGGGACTGGCGGGGGCGCACTCGCAGGGCGGACACCCGTTGTCGAAGATGATCGTCCACCTGCCGTCCGTACCCCGGCGCCAGATCGAGTTGTAGGTCCCGACGCGCCTGCCGGCGGGGTCCCGGACCGGACCGGTGCTGAGCCCGAGCGTGCCCGAGTCGTTGACCTCCACGCGCTCGGGCTCCCAGGAGAACGGCGCCTCCTTGCCTTCGTAGAACTGCTTCCAGCCGTCCGCGACCTGCTTGCTTCCGCGCATCACGTTCCGTCCGAGCCAGATCGTGTCGTCAGCGAGGAACTTCGTGAAGGCCGCGTGATCGCGGTCGGCCATCGTCCTGGCGAATGCGATCTCGGTCTTCCGTACCTGCTCCCGCAGCTCGTCGTTGGTCTCGGCACCCACGGCCGCGCCCGCCGCGGCCAGCGCGAACGCGACACCGCATGCCGCTCGAAGCCGCCTACCCCGCATGATCCACCTCTCGGACAGTGCGAGGTCCATCTTCCACCTGGGCGGGCGTCGAGCCAACGGGGATCCGGACGCCGTCACCTCTTATTACACTCGTTCGGAGATCAAGCGAACCGGTTACCGTCCCGGGCTGCCCTGTGCGGACGTGGCCCGGCTGGCCTGGGGCACAGCGGGAGCTCCCTGACGGACCTGGAGCCCTCCGGGGCCCAGGGTCAGCAGATACGACCGCACCGCCTCGATCTGGGCCTTCTGGTCGCCGCCCAGGATCTCGGGGAAGGCGTTTTCCTCGGGGTTGGCCGGGAAGTTGGTGGGCATCTTGGTGCCCGGCTGGATGTGGCCCGGATCGGCCAGCCATTTGGACAGCCAGTCCGCGCGCAGGCGGATGGGGACGTTGGCCAGGTCGGGGGCCATGTTCGACGGGTCCTGGTCGGGCAGCTTTCCGGCCACCACGTGGCACTTGATGCACTGCCACTTGGTGAAGAGGTCGTGCCCCGTGGCCACCATCGTCGGGTCGAGGACGGGCTTGGGATCGTAGGGATAGCTCACGCCGTCCTGGGCAGCGAAATAGCGCGTCAGGCTGTTGAGCTCGTCCTCGGTGAGCTCGAAGGTCGGCATGCGCAGCTCCAGCCAGGGGCGGATCTTCTTCGACGGATCGGAGAGGAAGTCGTGCAGCCACGGCGTCTGCACGCGCGAGCCCTCGCCGATCTTCGCGGCGGCGTTGTAGAGCAGCGGCGGCGAGAGGCCCATGGCCTGGGAGGGGATGGACGCGCTGTCCACGCCCGCCGCCTCCAGGTGGCTGGCCACCACCGCCTTGATGGTCCCCCCCTTCTCGCCGATCTGGTGGCAGCCCTGGCAGTTCAGGTTGCGGACCAGGCGGCGGCCCTTCTCCACGTACTTCTCGTCGGCCGAGAGCTGCTTCTGGGCCAGGGGCGCCACCTGCTCCTTGGTCAGGGAGAGGACCGCGGTGACGATGGCGTCCGCCTCCTCGTCGCTCACCCAGAACTTGGGCATGCGCAGGAGCTCTTCCGGCCTCTTGGACTTGCCGCGGTCGAAGATGCGCGGCTCCTTGAGCTTCAGGTGGACCCAGGCGGGCAGGGTGTGCGGGATGTTCTCTTCCTCGAAGCCGAAGTCGAGGCGCTCGACCAGCTTCGATCCCTCCTCGGTCAGCTCCACGCCGATGGGGGACGTCTTCTCGAAGCCCGCGATGGTGTGGCAGCCGAAGCAGCCGTAGCGCCCGATCGACTTCTCGCCGAGGAAGAGCGTCTTCGCGTGGTCGTCCATGCCGCCGAGCTTCTCGTCCGCCTGCTTCGTGGGGAGCTGCGCCACCAGGTACTCACGCACGATCGTGTCCCGCAGCTTCGTGTCGAGCGGCGGCCGCGGGCGGGCCATGAAGTCGTCGTGCTTCAGGCTCATGAGGTAGGCCGTGACGTCGGCGGCCTCCTTCTCGCTGAGCCTCAGGTCCGGCATCCGGGTCTCGTGCCAGTAGCCCTTGGGGTTCTTGACCCAGGCGTAGAGCCACCCGGCGTCCACCTTGCTCCCCGTGCCGTCCAGGTTCGGGCCGTGGGTGCGGAAGGCGGCGGCGTCGAGGGCCTTGTGCACGGTGCCGTCGGGCATGGGCGTGTCGATGCCGCGCCGGTCATTGCCGATCCGGTGGCAGGCCAGGCAGCCGATGGTCTCGAAGGTTTTGCGCCCGGCCTCCAGGTCGCCGGCGGGAGGCGCCGTGTAGGGCTCCTTGACCGCCTTCTCCGTGATGTAGGCGACGACGGCGTTGGCCTCGACGTCGTTGCGGGCCTTCTGGTCCGCGGTCTCGTCGATGCGAACGTCCCACACCTGCGGCATGCGCGTCGGACGGAAGCCCTTCGGCTCCTTGATCCAACGGTAGATCCACTCCTCGCTGGTCTTGCTCGTGACCTTCGTCAGGTCGGGGCCGACCTTGCGCAGGCCCTCCCAGCCCTTGATCTTGTGGCAGCCGTGGCAGCCGTACTTCTCGACCAGGAAGACGCCGGTGTTCAGGCGCTGGGCCTTGGGGACCTCGACCACGCCCTGGTGGCACTTCGCGCACTGCGACTCCGTGTGCCCCCCGGCGGTCATCGGCTGGTCCCAGAAGTGGAAGCCGTGGTAGCTGTCGCTGCCCGTGTACTTGCCCCAGGCCTTCTCCTGCTCCTTGCTCGAGGGCACGTGGGCCGCGGCCTGGAAGCCCGTGGCCCGCCCGCGGCCCTGGTGGCAGCCCGTGCATCCGATCCTCTCCACCGGGTGCGCGCCGCGCAGGTAGGTGTCCATGTCGGGGTGCGTGGTGAAGGGCTGGGGCGCGCCCTCGTATCCCTTCTTGTCGATCCCCAGGTGGCAGGTCGTGCAGCGGTCCACCTTGGGCGTGCCCGTGAAAATCACGTCGTCCGTGAGGTTGGCCGGCATGATCTGGTTGACCTTCAGGGACGGGTTGGCCATGTCCAGGATGGGCAGGTTGCGCACGAAGGAGACGAACCCGGGCTTGATGGACTTGAGCTTGTCCTCCAGCCGCGTCTTCTCCGCGTACAGCTCCTTCTGCGTCTTCTCCGCCTCGAGCCTCGTCTTCTCCAGCGCCGCCACGCGGGCCTTGGCCTCGTCGCGCCGGCGCTCCACGTCCTCGAGATTGAGGCGCAGGTCCTGCCACTTCTTCTCCAGGCCGTCGAGCGTGGTCTTCTTCTTGGCCGCACCCTTCGTGCCGTGGTGCGCGGCCTCCTCGTAGTCGTAGCGGGCCACGTCGATCTCCGCCTTGGTGAAGCGGTAGTCCTGGTCCACCCGGTACCACTCGCCTTCCAGCCGCTCCACGTCGCCCTCGGCCTTCTTCAGATCGGACCGGTGGGCGTCCACCTCCTGCTTGCCCTGGGCCAGCTTCTGATCCAGCTCCGCGCGGCGGGCGGCGTCCACCATGCCGAGCGCGTCCTGGATCTGCTTCTCGGTGAGCGTGACCTCCAGGCCGGTGAACGTCTTCTGGTACTTCTTCCACTCGCGGTCGTAGTCCGCCCACACCATGAGCGAGAGGGCGATGAGGAGGCCGATCGACGTGAGGGCGAAGACGACGTTCAGCTTCTGGGTCCGCTCCACCATGGCGGGATCGCGGCCGGGCTCGTTCTTGATCGCCATCTCAGATGTTGAAGAATATTTCGGGCAACGCGACGATGTACTTCAGGTTGAAGAGCCAGCGCAGGGCCATCTTGATGGGCAGGGCGATCATGCTCAGCAGCAGCATCACGAAGATCGCGTAGCGCCAGGGCCCCAGCAGGTCGTAGTACTTCTTCAGGCCGATGGGCAGGCCCAGGATCTTCCGCCGGAAGGCCAGGAGACCCGGCAGCACCACCACGTAGAAGAGCACGAGCAGGATCCCCGGCAGCTCACGCAGGATCATGTTGCCGGGCAGCTTCCATTTCAGCCAGCGGATCCAGATGTACTCCGACAGGTTGACGTTGTTCAGGGCCAGCAGCTTGTGGACGTCCCAGTACTCGTAGGGCCCGAAGAAGTTCCAGTTGGGCCCGCGCAGGAACGTCCCGAGCATGACCATGTTCACCCACAGGATCAGGAACCCGAAGAGGAAGATCGTGATCTCGACCTTGCGCTCCTTGAAGGTGAAGTAGCCGTTGCCGCGCGGGTTGGTGTCGATGAAGGGGATGGCCATGAGGCCGACGATGATCAGGCTGGGGAACACGACGCCCGCCAGCCAGGGGTCGAAGTAGACGAGCATCTCCTGGAGGCCGAGGAAGTACCACGGCGCCTTGCTGGGGTTCGGGGTGCGCGCGGGGTTGGCGGGCTCCTCGATGGGGGCCTTCAAGGCCAGGCTCCAGACCACCAGGATGATCATCCCGATGACCATGGCCAGGAGCTCGGTGTAGACGAGGTCGGGCCAGACCCAGGTCTTCTCCGCCTCCTCCGGCGTGCCCTCGACCGGGGGCTGGCCCGCGGCCATGCGCTCGTCGTTCCGGAAGGCCTGGTACAGGCTCAGCCACACGAAGAAGCCGACCAGGAACAGCATGGCCACGATGGGGACGTTGTCCGGCTTCTTCACGATGAGCGCGAAGTTGGGGTCCAGCATGGACACGCCCACGAAGCCGGCGGCCGCGATCCCCAGCACCAGGGCCACGCCCGGCGTCCACACGCGGCGGACGCGCAGCGACAGGAAGAAGCCGATGGCCACGAACGTGATGAACAGCTCGGGCTTGGTCAGGAAGTTGACGACGTCTTTCAGGAAGTGGACCGCGCCCATGCCCTAGACCTTCACCTCACACCGGGCCCGAGATCCCGCCGTCCTTGCGCACGCGCCAGAAGTGAACCGCCATCAGGATGCCGGCCACGAGCGGGATGCCCACGCAGTGGAGGACGTAGAAGCGCAGAAGCGCGCCCTCGCCCACGAAGCGCCCGCCGAGGAGCGCGAAGCGCGCGTCGGACCCCGCGTGGACCATCTTCACGTCGCCCAGGACAAGGAGCTGGGCGCCCGGACCCTCGTGGCCGAGCAGCGGCGTGGCCCGCGCCATGTTCGAGCCCACCGTGATGGCCCAGATCGCGAGCTGGTCCCACGGCAGGAGG
>DAINRN010000001.1:0-43009 GCA_036741815.1 Acidobacteriota bacterium | reverse complement strand
GGCCGGACGCTGGAGGAAGTGCTGGCATCACAGGGGGTGCGCCACCTGTACGTGCTGAGTGGGGAGCGGGTGTACGACTCCATCGCCACCGAGATCAACGGCCCCGAGGACTTCACCCTCCTCCGCGACTTTTCGCCGCCGGACGCGGTCCCGCCGGTGCCCACCGCCACCATCGTGGGCACCCCTGGCACGCAGACCCTCATCTATCGGCTGGCCTGGAGCACGGCGTCGGGCTTCTACCTGTTCCCCAGCCCCTATCCGCCCTACTCGGAGGCCGGCCTGCCGCGCACGGTGACCACCGCGCCGGACGTGCTGGACGACACCCACCGCGTGGACCTGGCGTGGACGGCGCCGCCGGTGGACTTCATCACCACCCTCTTTCGCTCGGCCGACGGCGGGGTGACCTGGAAAGCGATCGGGCTCCCGACCACCAGCTATCAGGACAATGGCAACCTCGACGGCTGGTCGAACCACTACTGGACGGACCAGCAGCCGCCGGAGGCCGCGGTCGGCCAGGGGGCCTACCAGCTCCTGGCGGCGCCCAGTCAGGGGCGGCCCTACCTGTGGGTAGGGGTGGACCTGGGCGCCTTCTGGCGCTGGGACGGCACCACCTGGGAGCAGGCCGCCAGCCACCTCGAGGGCCGCGCGCTGGCGCACGAGGGGTTCAACTTCCTGCACTCCTCCACCGTGTCCGAGGACACCACCCCCGTCTACCTGCTGAACAACTTCGTGTACGAGACCTTCGTGGACCCCCTGATCGGCACCATCAGCGGACTGAACGCCAGTCACAAGATTGTCTACAAGGACGAGCGCCCCAGCCCCATCACCCGCATCCTGCGGCTGGACGGGGTGCTCTACACCTTCAGCGAGACCCGCATTTCGGTGGGCACCACGCCCGCCACCGGCGCGGTGATCTCCGACGTGACGCCCGACCGCTCGCTCCCCCGCCACCCCAACAACGGCCGCTGCGCCGTGGTGTGGAAGGGGGACGTGTACACGCCCTACGGCATGGGGCTGTACCGCATCCACGGCACCTCCCCCTCGAGCGCCAACGTCGAGCCCTCGGCGTGGAGCGGCTGATCGAGAACAGCTCGCCGGTGCAGGGGCGCATCGTGGCCCTGGCGCCGTGGGGACCCTGGCATCTGTGGTGGGCGATCTACGACGAGCGGGCGGAGGTGGGCGGCACCACCTTTGTGGGCAAGTATGGTGCATGGCTCAACCCTAGCCAGGCAAAAGACCCCGCTTCGCAGACAGTACCTGTCATGCATGGTGCGCTCGAGAGCTGGCCCGGCCGGCGGGCTACCTGGATGCAGCACAGCCTGGCCGGCGAGCCCAGCGGCAACGGGCGCCTCTACCTGGGGTTCGCCGACGGCGGCCTGTGCTGGACGATCCTGCCGGCGCAGGGGCCGTTCTCTCCCAATGACCCCTATTGCCAGTTCCGCTCCAGCGGCTCCACGGTGCTGTCTCGCCACAACGCGGGGTTCCAGGCGGACAACAAGACCTTCTTCGACGTGACGGCCTTTGGGACCGCGCTCAGCAACCACCAGCGGGTGCGCTTCGACTACCAGCTGGCGAACGACACCGAGTGGCGGCCGCTCCCTGGCGACGTGTCCACCAATGGCGAGCCCCTGGTGTTCCCGCCGGGCGCCACCGACAAGTGGATACAGCTCCGCGTGACGCTCGAGACCGACGACCCTGGCGACACGCCCATCCTCGAGGGGATCGCGCTGGGCGAGCAAGTCCACCCCAGCTCCATCGAGGAGATCGCGTTCACCGCCCACGTGGGTCCGCGCCTGGTGCGCCGCGACGGCCATGTGACCCGCATCTCCGCGAAGGAGCTGCACGACCTGTTGCGGAAGCTCGAGGCCAAGGGCGACGACGTGAAAGTGCTGCTGCCGGACGGAGAGGAGCAGCGGGCGGCCATCACCGACTTTGCCGATCGCTACCTGGCGGGGGCCACCACCGACGGCCCCCGCCACGACCTCTCCCTCACGCTCCTCACCTTCAAGACTGCCACGTGACAAGGAGTCAGTACATGCCGCTGGAGCACACCACCGCCCAGGCCACCCCGCAGGGGCAGATCCATGCGCGAGACTTCGACCTCACGCTGATCGACCACCTGGGGAACAAGCACACGCTCGAGCCACGCGGGAGCCTGTTGGTGCTGGACCCCGCGCTGGCGGTCGCGTGCGAGGTCCAGGGCTACGAGTACGTCTACGTCAACCTCGCCCACATCGCGGCCATGGCGGTGATGGCGGCCCCCGCCGCTGCCCCGCTCTTGTTGACGGCGCCCGCCACGGAGCTGCTCGAGGAGCAACTGAACGGCGCCGGTGAGGCCGCCACCCTCGAACGGAGCACCTGATGCCCTTAGCCCATATCCCCACGGTCTCGCCCCCCGCCTCGACGGTGCCGGCCAACACCAAGATCGGCGTGGACCTCCTTCCCTCCGGCGAGGCCATCCAGTACCTGAAGCTCATGGATGGGACCTTCGGCCAGCAGACGGTGGCCAAGGTGGGCGCCAGCGGGCTCGAGGTGGAGGTGAAGGCCCTGCCCACCGTCACCATCACCGGCCAGGGGCTGGCGGGCACGCCCGCCGGTGGGGTCGTCACGGTGCAGGGGGCACCCACCGGGGGGACGCCGCTACCGGTGAGTGGCACGTTCTGGCCGGCGGTCGCCACCACGGACGTGGGCACCGTGCGCATCAAGGACTCCAACGGGGGTGATCTGGTGCGGGGGCAGCAACTCATGGTGGCGAGTCTGCCGGTGGTGCTGGCCTCCAACCAGAGCGCGGTGCCCATCCAGGGGGGGCAGGTGGCCGGCACCGCCTATCCCAACAATGTCGTCACCGTGCAGGGCGCGGTGGGGGCGGTCCCCATTCCTATTAGCGGGTCCATCACCACCACGGCGGGGCCGGCGGACAAGTCCACCTGGATGGGGGGCACCCCCGTGACCCCTCCAGGGTTCCTGGTGGACGAGGCCGCCACCCTCGACGTGGTCACCGAGAACCAACTGGCCGCCGCGCGGGTCAACCTGAACCGCGCCCAGGTCATGGTGATCGAGGATACCGCTGGCCCCGGCACGGGGAAGAAGGCGGTGGTCGCGGGGGGGTCCCTCCAGGTGTCCATTGGGGCAGTCGGGACGCTGCCCGACACCGTGCCCACCGCCACCCCGGTCGGGCTGGGGGTGGCCTCGTTCCTCTATGGGCGGGACCCGGCCGACAGTAACTTCGACCTGGTCAAGCTGGGGGTCGCCGCGACCGCGATCCCCGCCTCGACCCCCGGCGTGCTCTATGTGCAGGGGATCGGGGCGAACGGGGCGGTGACGGTGAGCGGCACGGTGGCCACCACCAACGCGCTGGCCGATGCCTCGCTGGGGGTGATCGACGACTGGGATGAGAATGACCGCGCCAAGGTCAACCCCATCGCGGGCCAGGTGGGGGTCCAGGGCGCGAGCGGGGCGGTGACCGCGCTCACCCAGCGGGTGGTGCTGGCCACCGACGTGGCGCTGCCGGCGGGCTCCAACGCCATCGGGAAGCTCGCCCCCAACAGCGGGGTGGTCATCGGCGACGTGAACATCCCCACCGGCCAGGTGGCCATCCCCCTGTGGGGCCACGGCGCCAACGGGGCGAACAACCCCGATAACAGCACGCAGGTGGGCGCGGAGGTCCAGCTCGCCGAGCCGGCGGTGCTGGGGGCGGGCGTGCTGGCGGCCCTGGTGGCCGACAAGGTGGGGAAGCTCCTGGTGCTGCCCTACAGCTTGCCGGAGAACCTCCTCCAGGCCAACGTGTTCTGCACGGCGGCGGCTACGCCCACCCCGATCATCGCGGCGCAGGCGGCGGGGATACGGATCTACATCACCAGCCTGACGATCGTGAACCAGCACGCGACGGTGAGCACCCTGGTGACCCTGTTCAACGGCGGGGCGGAAATGTGGTACTGCTACGCCGCCGCCGCCGGTGGGGGGGTCACGGTCAGCTTCCCCACGCCGCTGGCCACCTCGGCGGCCACCGCGCTCAACTTCGTGACGGCGGCCGCCGCCAATGTGCTGGTCAGTGTCACCGGCTACAAGGGGCGCTGATGCCAGGCCGTCTCTCGCTCTTGCATGCGGGTCCGCAGGGGGTGGCGGCCCCCCCGCCGGCCTCCTCGCTCCTCACCGGCCTGGCCACCTTTTGGGAGGGAGCCGAGGCCAGCGGCAACATGCTGGACTCGGTGGGCACCGAGCACCTCACCGACGTGAACACCGTCACCAGCGGGGCGGGACGGCCGGTGGGGGGCACCGCTCGCCACTTCAACGCCACCGATGGCGAGCACATGCTGCGGGCCAACGACGCCATCGTGCTGCCCGGCACCGGCAGCCTGGCGGTGGCGGCCTGGGTGAACCACGACACCGTGAGCATCCACCAGGGCATCGCGGGCATCTTCGGTCCGGGCGGCAGCTACAGCTACCTGCTCTACTTCGACCTGGGATCAACGAAATACTACTTCTACGCCAGCGCCAACGGATCGGGCCTGGCGAGCGCGGTGTGGCCCACCACCCCCACCGTGTCCACCTGGAACCTGCTGATCGGGTGGTTCGACGTGACGGCGGGCACCATCAACCTGCAAGTCAACAACGGCACCCCCGTCACCGCCGCCTTCACCGGCCCCCTCTTCGCCTCCCCCTCCCCCTTCTACCTGGGGAGGTGGTCGAGCGGGGAGTACATGAACGGGCGGATGGCGGGGGTGGGGCTGTGGAAGTCCGCCAGCGGGCCGCCCCTCTCCTCCACCCAGCGCAGCGCGCTGTGGGCGGGTGGTAACGGGGTGCTCTACCCCTTCACGGGGGTGCCATGACCAAGGACGAGATCCTGGCCGAGTGTGACGCCAAGGCCGCCGAGTGGCTGCCGCTGCTGGAGAGCTACGTGGAGGGCCACCTGGCGACCCACGGGCGGTACTGGCAGGGGCTGAAGAGTCACACCGTGACCCCCGCCGACGGCGAGGAGGAGCGGCCCGACGTGGGGGCCAAGCATCCCCACGACCAGGCCGCCGAGTGGCCGCCCGCGCTGCGGAACGCGCTCCTGCCCTTCGCGGCCACCGTGGATGTGTACGGGGAGGGAACGGGGGTGGGCTACACCGTGACCCTGGCCGTGGTGATCGAGGGCGAGGAGTGGACCCGCGTCGAGAACGAGGGGCCGCTCGGGTGGCTCGCGCGACCCTGGGCGGCCCTGGACCACGGGGTGCTCGCATGACGCTCCTCCTGCTGTTCGGGGCCGGGGGTGCGCTGGTGGAGGCGCCGCCCTACGTGCCGGCGGGGATCATCCTCGAGCCGTTGGTGGCGATCGCGCGCGAGCAGCTCGAGCCCCGCGTGGCCATCAGTCGGGAGCAGCTCGAGCCCTTGAAGGGAGGTGGCCGATGACTGCCACGCAACAGAAGGTCGAAATGTGGACCGGCGACGACGTGATCGTGCCCTACTGGGTGGTGAACGAGTACGGGGCGCCGGAGGACCTGGGCGACTTCACGAGCTTTGCCTTCAGCGTGCGGGACCAACCCCGTGGCACCCTGGCGTTCGCGACCAAGACCGCCCCCGCCGGCGTGGTGCCCCAGCTCCCGCTCACGGCCGGCCTGCTCCACGTGGTGATCAACTCGGCCGACACCGCCGACTACGAGGTGGGGGGGCGCAAGGTGGAGCTGTACTGCGAGCTGGAGGGGATCAAGACCGGCACCAAGGTGAAGACCCTGGCCGAGGGGCCGTTCGTGCTGCATCAGTCGATCGCCGGCGTGGGCGTCGGCGAGGAGGTGACGCCGTGACTGCGATCGAGGATCGAGCCGCTGAGCTGGGCGCCAAGCTGGGACCGCCCCTGACCCAGGAGCTGCCCATCAGCCTCTGCACGGTGCGGGCCTACTACAACGGGGCGCTGCTCCAGATCCCTGGCGCCGGCGTGTACTGCGTGGCGGAGGCCACCGTCGCGCAGCTCTTCGTGCCCCCGCCGACCACTCCGCCCCTGGTGGCGCCCAACGGGGACCCGTGGGAGCACTGGGACGCGCTCACCATCAGTGCGGCCGCCAATGCCCCGCTCGAGGGCGTCGAGACCACCTGGCCACTCATCCACCATGGCCTGGTCGAGCGCGGCCAGGCCAGCCGCAACAGCCAGGCGGGGTCGATCGGCACGTGCAGCATTGAGACCGCGCATACCTTCCTGCCGGTCACCGAGGCGTTCTGGATGAGCGAGGAGTGGCGCTACGCAAACCTGCGCTATGCGCCCTATTGGGGGCGTGGTGACATACAATTGACGTGGGAGTCGAATTACCGCAAGATGTCGCCGGTGGTGTCCGTCAACCTCGTGGAGCACCCCGAGGCGGCGCTGGAGCCGGGCAATGCCGCGGTCATTTTCGCCGAGTATTGGAAGGACCATGACATCCAGTCACCGGCCGACGCGGAGGACTGGGCCGAGGTGCGCCGGCGGGTCCAGGGAGCGGATGCCGGCCTGGACGAGCTGGAGCGCATCGTCCACGAGCTGCTCTACGTGTAGGAGGACCCCATGCAGTTACTCGCCACCATCTGCTACTGTGTCGCGATCATCTTCTTTGCCATCGCGCTGTTCCTGCCGTCGCTCACCCCGACCGAGCGGTGGTACAGCACCCCGTCCCACCTGGGCCTGCTGTTCGTGACCGCCGGCCTGTTCTTCGACCACGGGGGCCTGGTGGGGTGACCGCCGAGGTGGTCTGGTACAGCGTGGTCAGCGGGCTGAACCCCACCCGCGCGCACGCCCGCCTGGTAGGGGGCGAAGGATTGGCCCTCACGGGGCTCTGTGGGCGCCACTACCCCTGGAAAGGGCCAGCTCCCGCGCTGGGGCGCTGTCGGCGCTGTGAGGAGCTGGTGCGCTTCCTCAACGCTGCTTCTTCGGCGGGGCGCCGGCGTTCCTGAGGGCGATGGCGACCGCCTGCTTGGGCGGCTTGCCGTGCTTGATCTCGGTGCGGATGTTCTGGCTGATGGTTTTCTTGGAGCGGCCAGGGTGGAGCGGCATGGGAGACCTCCCTTGAGAGAAAAGACGGGGCGGGGTGGAACCGCTCTGCCCACAGAAGCCCCCCGCCCCTCACCGGCCAGTCTAGCACGCGTCCGGTGGCTTTGCTTGCCGCGAGGCCAGGAAGTTGTGGAAGGCCACATCGGCGGCCACGATCGCCTCGAGGATGGCGGCGTCGTTGTCGGCGAGGGACTGGATGCGGCTCAGGCGCTGCGTGGCGAGCACCCGCAGGCGCTCCATGGCGGCCCGCCACTGCTGTTCGGGGGTGGGGAGCAAGGGAGCACCTCCAAGGTAGAGATAATATGCATTAGCTCGACCTCCTTATTTCACGCTTAGACGAGCGACGGCCCGCAGGGAGTCACCCTACGGGCCGGCTACTGGCCACTGAGGGGTGCCACTTAGGGGGCGGAGTTGACCAGCTCCCGCTCACGAACGGACGCACTGGTCACCGGCTGCGGGAGCGGCGTTTTGACCCGCTTCACGCGGTCAATCGGGGTGTCGGCGACCACGGGGCCGACGCGCGGGTGGAGCAACAGGTGCTTCAGCAGGGTGTTGATCTCGGTGAGGTCCTGGCGCTGCGCGCGGTCGAGGGGGCGCAGCATCTCGCGGTAGATCACCACGCAGTCCTCGAGGTGGAGGTCCGCCGCCGGTGCCTCTTGGACATAGACCCGTTGGGAGCCATCCTCGAGCAGATGGAGCGCGGGATCGTACCCGCACTCGGTGAGAAACTCGGCGGGCTCGACGCCGAAGTACGCGGCGATCTGTAGACACTTTTCGGGACTGGGGCGATAGGGCTTCGTCGGGCGCATCCACTTGTTCACCCGCGAAGGGTCCACGCCCAGCCCGCGGGCAAAGCCTGCTTGATTCACTCCATGACGCGCGCAGAGCCGACGGGGATACTGGGCTACGTTTGCCGTCAAACCTTCCCTCCGATTCTGGACCCGCAGGGGTGTCTACACTCGTCTACGGGTGTAGGTGGGTCCGCTGCCATCATACACCCTGGCCGGTGTCACGGTGCCATCTGACACAACCGGTGACCCGATTCCCCAGCCTGCCCGCTACAACCGGCCTTGTTCGCCGCCACTGATCGGCGTACACTGGCTGGGTGTTCTTCTGTCAGGTGTAGACGTATGACGGTCACTGGAGGATGTTTTGGAGCCCACCGATCCACCTCGCGGGCGCCGCGTGCCCCGCGAGTTCACGCCCATTCGTCTCCGCGCCGCGCATCGCCCTGGCGTGCAGACCTGGATGCGCCGCACCGGCTGGGACGCCAGCTCGGTGGTCAACACGCTCATCGAGCGGGGGTTGGAGTCCCCGCCCATTCTGCTCGAGGCGGCCGCGCTCGACCGTCGCCGCGCGCTCGCCGAGCGCCTGGCGGCCGCTATGACCCAGGAGGACCCGACGAGTGACGAGGAAGCAGAGGCGAGCACGCTGGCCCTGGCCCTCACGCGCTGACCCTATAAACGTGGCGGCCGACCTCCGGCGAGAAGGTCGGCCGCCTCAAGACGAGAGAGGTGAATCCCGAAGATTCGCGGAGGTAATCCGCCGCATCCCTCGAAATTCGTGGAGGTAATCCCACGTGAGTCTAGCAGATCCCCCTACAACGCGAAAAGACACCGACCTGGCCACTATGCGCCGGTTCTACGTGTCGCCGGCCGCCCTGGCCTTCTTGCAGCTCGGTCCGGTGGTGGGTCGCTGTCCCCACTGCACCATCTGCCTCCGCTATGTCGAGACCGCCACGCGGGCCAATGTCTGGACCTCGTGCGCCGCGTGCGGTGACTACTCCCTGCTTCCAGCGCCCCTCGCCCTGCGGCTGATCGCCGACTATCGCAAGGAGGTACTGCTTTGAGTGCGTCTGACTTTTTGCCCCGCCTGGGACCGTTGAGCTTCCCGCACGTGGCGCAGCTCGCGAGCGAGACGGGCTTGACCGAGGAGGCGGTGCGGCGCTCCCTCCAAGACTTGGTCGCGCGGGGGTATCTCTCCATCCACGACGAGGATGGGCGAGTCATCTTCCAGCTCCACATCCCCCCGCTGGGAGGTGTGTCATGAGCTACCGATTACAGGACCGCGTGCTGAACCTCCATCTCCCCGACAGTGCGACGGTGATCCTGATTGGCATGGCGCGCCATGCCAACAACGACGGGCAGAGCTGCCGGCCGGGGGTCGCTCTGCTGGCCGCTGAGCTGGGCAAGAGTGAGCGCACCATCCAGCGAGGGTTCCGTGCCCTGGAGCAGCGCGGGCTCATCCGGCCGGTGGCCCACCGTCGGGGTGGCCGCGGCTGCGCCACCCACTGGGAGCTGGTGCTCGACAACTGGGTGGATGAGTACCGGCCAAAGGGTGACAGGGTGGCCACCCTATTAGAGGAAGGACTCGCCCAAAGGGTGACACCTCCGGTCACAAAGGGTGACACCTCCGGTCCACAAACGGTGACACCTGCGGTCACAAACGGTGACACCGTTGCCACCCCAGTAGATCAAGAACCGGTCAATAGAACCGGTCATGGAACCGGAGAGCGCGCGGCGGCGCCCCCGCTCGCGCTGGAGGTGCCGGCCGGCCTGGAAGGCTTTCAGGACGTACTGGCCGGCGCGAAGGGCTACGAGCCCACGGCCCGCTTCTACGCCAAGGTGGCCGGCTACCAGGCCGACCTCGACGTGGAGGTGGTGGCCATGAAGATCCGCGCCTGGTGCGAGGAGAAGCACAAGCCCTGCTCCACCGGCCGGCTGTTGAATGCCCTCGAGGGGGACCGCCAGGACCTACGGCAAGGAGGCCGCTATGCCGCGCGACGAGCAACCAATGGCGCCGCTGGGCAGCGTGTTCGAGCAGGCGCTCCCCAAGACGGTGTGGGAGCAGATCCAGGCGTACCGCTCGGGCGCGATGGACGACCCCTCAGCGCCGACCAGATCGAGCTGGGACGAGCCACCGAGATCAAGCTCGAGCAGCAACGACTCGCAGATTTGGAGCGACCCCTCCCCAGTCGAGCCGAGATGCTCGAGATGCTTCGGCGTGGGGCTGGTGGTGGATCGGACCCTCTACCCCGACCATCCACAGTACGGGAAGACGGTGGACTGTCCGGACTGTGGGCTCGCCCAGGAGCGCCGCCTCAACCGCCTGTTCGGGTCGGGGGATGAGCAGCTCGTTCACTACGCCGACCTTACCTGGGCAACCTATCCCTCCCATCCCCTCACCGAGCCCCTGGTGAAGAAGGTGATGGCCTGGGCGGTGGCGCCGTCCACGCCGGGCCTCCTGCTCCTGGGGGAGTGGGGCGTGGGGAAGACTTCCATGGCCGTCTGCGCCCTGCGGCAGCGCATGGAGCGCGACCACTGCGATGCGCTCTTCATCAAGGCGCCGGTGCTGCTGGCGCGGCTGCGGCAGACCTACGACGCCAGCTCCGGCATCACCGAGGCCGACGTGATGGGGGCGGCCCAGCGAACCAAGCTCCTGCTCCTTGACGACCTCGGCGCCGAGCAGGGGAAGGATGGTGCTGACGGCTGGGCGGCCGCCAAGTTCTATGAGCTGATCGACTATCGCCACGAGCGCCACCGCGCCACCATCTACACGAGTAACCTGACGGTGCTGGAGCTGGGGAGCCAGCGCCGCTTAGGGCCGCGCATCGCCTGGCGCATCCACGAGATGAGTACCCTGGTGGAATGGCCCAAGGGGTCCCCCAACCTACGGCTGAACGCAAAGGAGGTGAGAAGCGATGGGTGAGCACCGTCTGTATCCCGAGGATGAAACCCGCCACGTGCTGGCGTTCCTGGCGGCCTTCCAAAAGCGGCACGGCTGGATGCCGAGCTACGAAGAGATCCAGGCGGGCCGCGGCTACGCCAGCAAGTCCAGTGTGGCCCGCCACCTCGAGCAGCTCGAGCAGAGCGGGCACATCGTGCGGGGACCCCACGGGGCTTCCCGTTGTATCCGCATCGTGAAGAAGGAGATGGAGACGACGACATGAGTGCAGCCCTTCGGACCCTCGCCGCCAACGGCACCGCCCAGGCGGAAGCCGTCAGCTTCCAGCGACAGACCCGCTTCGCGTGGGTGCCGCTGGGTGCCATGTTCAGCGCCCCGTACGAGCGCCCCCTCTCGCAGCCCAAGGTGGACCGCATCCTCAAAGCGTGGGACCTGCGCGCGGTGGGGGTGCTCTACCTCTCCGAGCGCGTGACCCCTGGCAGCGAAGACCACGCCTTCGCCATTCTCGACGGGCGCCACCGGCAGGCCGCCGCCGAGCAGCACGGGGTGGCGAGCCTACCGGCCCTGATCTACCAGGGGCTGACCTACGCCGACGAGGCCACCCTGTACGTGGCGTTTGCGACGGTCAACCGTCAGACGGCCCTGGACCGCTTCCGCGCCCGCGTGGAGGCCGGCGATCCCACCGCGCTGGCGGTGCAGCTCCTCACCCGTGAGGAGGCCGGTCTCGAGCTGCCCCTCACCTACGCCACCGGCGCGCCGGGCATGATGAACGCCGTCTGGTCGGCCGAGCAGATTTACCACCAGTTCGGCCCCGCGCTGCTGCGGCGCACCTTCCGCACCCTGCGGAAGGTATGGGGCAACAGCGAGCGCGGGTGGACGGTGCGATTCATTAACGGGGTGGCCCAGTTCCTCGCGCGCTACGAGACCTACGAGCACTACGACCCCGAGCGCCTGGTGAAACAGCTCCAGCTCGTGACCCCCGAGACCATGATCGCCCAGTCCAACCTGATGGCGTCGAGCCTGGGACGGAAGCTCGGCACGTCGGCGATGGGGCTCGCCCTGGTGGAGCGGTACAACGACGGGCTCCGCAGTCAGAAGCTCCCCCCCTGGCAGACCCGCGTGTATGCCAGGACCCCCGAGGGCGAGGTGATCTCCTTCGCCCGCGACGACTAGGGAGGACCGATTGGTTCAGCACCCCTCGGAGTGGACCGGTGGTTACCCGACCCGAAACGGCGCCGGCCAAGGCGCCGGTCACCCTCACCGACTTCATCACCGCGATTCGCGCCGAGGCGGCGGGCCGCCTGAACGACCGCCAGCTCGACGCGCTGGCTGAGCACCTGTACCACGTGCCCTGGCTCTCGGAGCTGCCCCTCGCGGACGCCAAGCTGCTGTTAGGCGTCCTTGAGGGGTGGCGCCGCCAGGAGGCCGAGCTGCGGCAGCACCGCAAGGAGACCAAGGAGAAGGCCCTCCCGCAGGGCGCCGCATGACGACCCTACTGGTGGTGCTGCCGGACTTCGTGCCCGATCGACGCCTGTCCCTGAACGGCGTGCGTCGGACGCACTTCCGTACCCTGATGCAGCTTCGCGACGACGCCAAGTGGCATCTGCGCGGCGCGCTCCCTGGTGGGGTGCTGCCCCACTTCGCGCGGGCCTTCGTCGCGATCGAATTTGTGTACCCGCTCCACCGCCGCCGCGATGCGGACAACCTGGCCGGTCTCGCGAAGCCCCTGCTCGACGGCCTGGTGGACGCCGGCGTGCTGGAGGCCGACGACACCGACCACGTGCAGCTCGAGGTGCGCGCGGTGGTGGCGCCCAGGATTCGTGAGACCCGCATCATCATTGAGACGCCGGTCCCCCTGGACCGAGGAGGAATCCCCCATGGTGCAGTCCCCCGCCCTCCCCCATGACGACTTCGCGGTGCAGCTCACGCTCGCCCGCACCCGCTGCGGGTACTCCCGCAACGCGCTGGCCCACAAGGCCGGCCTGGACCCCAGCTACCTCACCCGCATCGAGTCCGGCCAGCGGGTGGCGCCCCGTGAGGCGGTGGTGGCGGCCTTAGCGGCCCATCTCCAGTTCCCGACCGTACAGGAGCTGGAGAGCTTCTACGTGGCGGCCGGCTTCGCGCCGCCGTCCCTGGCCGGCCTGGGCTGGGACGGCACCCTCTCGCTGGTGGTACGCGTGCTGGCGAGCGACACGATCGGCCCCTACGAGCGGGAGCACTTCCGCCGCAGCGTGCAACACCTGGCGGCCCTGACGGTGGCCGCCAGTCGCCACGCGCCCCCCGCCACCAGGACGAATGGGGTGGCCCATTGAGCCGGGCACCGGCGAGCACGCTGCATGCGGTCGCTTGTGCGGCGCTGCTGGTGGCCACCTGTGTCCCCCCGGCCGAGGCCCAGGTGGAGGGCGGCGTCTTCAAGGTGACCGCCTACTGCCTCGAGGGGAGGATGCGGACCGGCCTGTGGGTACGCCCTGGCGCGGTGGCCGTCGATCCGTCCGTGATCCCCCTGTGGTCCACGCTGAGCGTCGAAGGGCTCGGCGACGGGTTCGAGGCCCTCGACACCGGCGGGGGCGTGAGAGGGGCGCATATCGACCTCTGGATGGCATCCTGCCGCGATGCCATCAACTGGGGCGTGCGCTACCGCGAGGTGAGCTGGTTGACCCCATGAGCACCTTGGCGCCACTGGTGCCGATGGTGTACAATGAGGGGCGGGGAGGGGTCGGCGAGGCCCCCCGCCTCTGGAGTGAATCCCATGACCGTTTCCGACCAGGCCCAGCGCGCGATCACCGCCCTCCAGGCGGCCGGCTTCCGTCGCAACGAGTTCACCGTCCGCACCGAGCGGGTGGCCGAGGCGGGCACCATGATCAATCGCGCCGGCCGCACCGTGCGCTCCTTCCACTACGGCGATGCCATCATCAACGTGAAGGCCACCGGCGTTCGCCAGGCCGAGCTGACCGACGCGGCGGTGGCCGCCGGCCTGGTGGTCGAGGCCATGGGCGCCGGCAACTACCGCGCGTACCGCCTCCCCCGCTACGGCGAGGCCCCCCACTTCACGAGCTGGGATGAGCGCCTGGCGGTGTGGCAGCGCGAGGTCGTGCGCCAGCAGGAGCTGACCGCCAAGTATGGCCCGATCGACCCTGAGCCCGAGGCCCCCCTTGCCGAGCCTGAGGGCGCGTCGGACGCCCGCCCCTGGTGGGAGACCGCCTATGACATGCCCGTCGTCGGGTTCGAGACCGCCCCTGAGTTGGCGAACGGCGACGTGGTCACCGGCGATCGCTTCGACACCCTGGCCGAGGCCATCGCCGACGCTCGCCATGATGTCGGCCCCGAGGGCGACTACGCGGCCAGCACCATCTGGCCGGTCTGCCTCACCGCCGGCGGTGACCTCGAGGCCCAGTACGAGTCCGACTACGTGGCCCGCTTCGAGCGCCAGGCCCCGACCCCGCCGACCGCGCCCCTGCCGGTGGGCACCCGCTTCACCGTGACGACCTTCGCGAACGACCCCGACAACCTCCTCATGGACCTCACCGTTACCGAGGTGCTGCGCTACGGGGAGGGGGGCGTGGCCTGGGTTCGCGAGACCCGCACCAACGCCCAGCTCGAGGGGGGAGTGGTGACCGAGATCCCGCTCCAGGCGTGCTGGCTGGTCGAGCGGTACGCCCGTCGCATCGGCGTGGCGACCCTGGCCGGCCGAGCGGAGCCCTTCGACCGCGCCGCCCTGGACGCCGCCGGCCACGCGGCCCCCGTCGCCGACAGCTCCCTGGTGATCTACACCACGGCGCCGGCCAACTACGACTACTCGGACCCGAATGGCGACGGGGTGCGGCGGGAGGCCACCCCCTACGTCCGCCGCGCTTCGGACGGGGTGGAGTTCCCCCTCTTCCGCGTCGTCTGCCCCACCCAGTACCTGCGGAACAGCCAGGCTGGCCGCTACGTCTCGGGCATGTACCTGGCGCTGCCGGCGGCCGAGCTGCCGGCCTGCCTCGAGAGCGGCTGGCTGGTGGAGGTGGCTCGATGACCGCGCAGCGCGAGCCCACCGTTGCCGAGGAGCGGTACGCGATGTGGTGCGAGGCCAACCCCGAGGCCAAGCTCTACCGCCAGCCGGCCTATCGCAAGGCGTTCCTCGCTGGGTGCGAGGATCGGGCGGCGGGCATCGCCTATCGACGGGAGCCGCGCAGCCTCCCTGCGGGGTACGGCTACAAGGACGGCTGGACCCTGACCGGCGAGGTGCGCTCATGACGGCCGGGTTGACCTCCCACCAGCAGCGGGTCTGGTATCGCGGGCGCCGCCTCTCCACTGCGGAGTGGAACACCCTGGTCGCTCAGCACCGAGGGGGCGACCCCTACCCCCAGGAGGCCGAGGTGATGACCGGTGAGACCGGCGGGGTTCACGTCCACCCCCTCCCCCACGTCGAGCTGCACAGTCCCACGGGCATGGAGTGGGGTTACCCTGGCAGCGGCCCCGCCGATCTGGCGCTGTCCATCCTGGCCGACTTCTTCGGCGAGGAGCCGGCGGCCGTGCGGGCGGCGGGCAGGACCTGGCACGCGGAGCCGTCCCTGGCCTGGCTGCTGCACCAGACCTTCAAGGCCGAGGTGGTCGGGCACCTCACCGGCAGCGCCTGGCGCCTCACCGGCTGGGATGTGCAGCAGTGGCTGGACCACAGCGAGCACGCCCAGGCGCTGCTGGTGCTGCACTGGCGGTCGGTGGCCCATCGGCTCGAGCGGGAGCGCGAGGCGGCGGAGGAGGGGTCGGATGACTGACCTGGAGCAGCTCAGCTTCCTCGAGTGGACGCAAGACCGGCCGATCGCGCGGCACTCCCTGTGGGTGGCC
Organism: Acidobacteriota bacterium; assembly: GCA_036741815.1. Classification (GTDB taxonomy): domain Bacteria; phylum Acidobacteriota; class Vicinamibacteria; order Fen-336; family Fen-336; genus DAINRN01. The sequence goes on along the minus strand of DAINRN010000001.1, from coordinate 27,501 downwards.
AAGGCCAGCGGGCAGGAGGTGTTCGTGATGGAGGTCTCCGAGGGGGAGGTCCACTACCTGGGGCGGAAGGGGCTCGACCACTTCAGCACCCCCGAGGGGTTCCGCGCGAGCTACCGCCACCTCAGCGACCCGCAGTAAACTGCCCGCCCGCGAAGGGGCCGGCTCCTCCCTGCCAGGAGGCCGGCCCCTTCGTTGTGCCCTTGGCGCCAGTGGTGCCAGTGGTGTACAATGAGGGGTGCGGTAGCTGGGTCGGCGAGGCCCCCCGCTAAGGAGTGAATCCCTTGACCGTTTCCACCGAGCGCCCCGAGGTCCTGATCGACACCGCGATCGCCAACAAGTCCGACGAGGTGCAGCATGCCTACGCGGCGATTGGACGCATGATGGACCGCGTTCACTCGGCCGCCGGTGACCGCCGCGACACCTGGACGAAGGGCCAGCCCTGGAAGCTCACCGACGAGGAGGCCATCGTCGCCACCCCCCGCATCCTGCGCGAGGTTGGCCGTCATGCCGACGCCGTCAGCATGCTGCCGGTCCTGCGCCAGGCCCACCAGGCCCTGGTCGCGCAGCTCAAGGAGCTGGGCCAGCAGTACACCGGCTGGCAGCGGTTCTTCCTGGTGACCAGCTCCGACGGGGGCCACATCCACGCCACCACCACGTGCGGCACCTGCCGCTGGACGACCCAGTTCGGCTGGTTGCCCCAGCTCTCCGGCCTGACCGAGGCCGACGCGGTCGAGGCGCACGGCCCCCGCCTGTGCAGCGTCTGCTTCCCGTCCGCGCCGCTCGAGTGGACCCTCGGCATCAAGCGGGACTACTGCGTGGGCTCGGACCAGCCGGCCACGGTCAGCGGCCGCTCCCACTACGTGCGCTGCCCCGCCTGCGCCAAGACCGTCGCCGTCACCAAGTACGGCCAGATCCGCAAGCATCAGCCGGCGAAGGCTGCGCAGGGGGTCAACTGATGGCCGGCCACCGCAAGCGTCCCGCCTCCCTGGTGCCCCCGTCCCCGCGCGCGGTGCTCGACAAGTTCTCCAAGGCGGCCCTCATGGAGATCCTGTGGGACCTCGTGAGGGCTGAGCCCTACATCACCGGTGATCAGGATGCCCTGATCACCATCTTGCGCAGGGGCGAGACCCTGCGCGCCGCGCGCCAGGAGCAGGAGCAGGCCGACCTGGCCTTCCTCGAGCAAGAGCGCGCGGCCTACGGGAAGGCGCTCTGATGGCCGCCGCCCAGGACCTCACCCCGACCTTCCCCTTCCCGTCGAAGCGGGCCGCTCGCCAGGAGGCCCAGGACATCCTGATGCACGGCGTGAGCGTGGCGCTCGGGTACTGGACCGAGCAGCACGCCGACCTGGCCGAGCAGATGACGGAGGCCGAGCAGGACGAGTTCCGCGCCCTGCTCCAGCAGGAGGCCGATCGCCTGGCCAAGGTGTTCGGGTTCCAGAAGGCGTGGACGGCCTGATGAGCACGACCCCTGCCGACACCACGGTCTGCCAGCGGTGGCTCGAGGGCGCGCACTCGTGGCGCCCCATCTCTGAGGGGGGCTTCAACCGCGCCGAGTACGCGGTGGCCCCCGTCCCCGAGGCCCTGGCCAAGTCCTTCGTCCGCACCCACCACTACTCGACCAGCTACCCCGCCTCCCGCCTGCGCTACGGCCTCTACGAGGGGCCGGAGCTGGTCGGGGTGGCGGTGCTGTCCATCCCCGTCCGCAAGGAGGTGCTGACCGGCGTCTTCCCCCAGCTCGCCCCCTACCGCGAGTCGCTCGAGCTGGGGCGCTTCGTGCTGCTGAACCGCGTGCCGGCCAACGCCGAGTCGTGGTTCCTGGCGGCGCTGTTCGAGCAGGCCGCCGACGAGGGGGTGCGGGGCATCGTCTCCTTCAGCGATCCCGTGGCCCGCACCAACGCTCGGGGCGAACGCCTCTTCGCCGGCCACGTGGGCACCATCTACCAGGCGACCAACGCCACCTACCTGGGGCGCAGCCGCCCCCGCATCCTGCGCCTGAAGGCCGACGGCTCGGTGTTCAACGACCGCACCGCCGCCAAGGCCGGCACCGGCCAGCGCGGCCATGCCTACGCCGAGGCCCAGCTCGAGGGGGCCGGCGAGCTGCGGAAGCTCCGCCACGGCGGCAACCACCGCTACGCCTTCACGCTGGGGAACCGCCGCGAGCGCAAGGCGCTGGCTCGCGACCTGGCGGCCTTCGCGCCGCTCCCCTACCCGAAGCGCACCGATGAGGAGAGGAATTGACATGCAAGCGACCACCGAGCGCGCCAACATTCGCGGGGTTGACCAGGGGGTGTGGCGCGAGATCCGCGCCGAGGCCATCCGCCAGGGGGTGCCGATCGGCTCCCTGGTGACCCGCATCTTTCGTGACTGGCTGACCGAGCATTCCATCAAGTCCGCGACCCGCTAGAGGAGTGAATCCCATGAGCTACCTGCATAATCCCGTCCCCCTCAGCGACGACGACCTGGACGCGTGGGCTGACGCCCAGGCCGCCCAGGAAGACGTGTTCAGCGCGAGCCAGGAGGTGCAGCGCGAGGAGTGGCGCCAGCTCCTCGAGGCCGCCCGCAACAGCCTGCGGGCGGCCAGCGACCTGGCGGCCGTCTACCACTACCGCCACCCCGAGCGCCTGGTGAGCGGCGATGCCGAGTTCGAGATGATCCAGGCCGAGGGCCATCTGCGGAAGGCCGCCGACCACTTCACCTACGTGACCGGCCAGAAAGCGAGGAGCTGATGACGGAGCCCTTGAACGAGCAGCTCGAGGAGTTGTACGCCGCCCTGGACACCCCGCCCCCGCCGGTGGAGCTGGACCCGCAGGCCGAGGCCCTGATCGCGGTGGTGCGGGAGCTGCTGGAGCGCCAGGTGCAGGAGATCATCGCCCAGCGACGGCTGCTCGAGCGCATCGCCCGTGCGGTGGAGGCCCGCGAGGCGCCCCGCTCCCGCGAGCTGGTGCTGCGACCCGCGCAGCCGAAAACCCAAGGAGGCCGAGGATGAGCACCACGATCGACTCCCGCCGCCGCACCTGGCACGACCCCGTGATGGGAGACACCCCCCACGCGCAAACCGTCTGGAAGGACGGTCAGTGCGTGGGGCTCATCACGGGCGAGCGCCACGCGGGGGTGGTCAACACGTTCCTGGTGCTGCGCCCGCACGACCTGGCCTACCTGCACGACGACTCCAGCCTCGTGGGCGCCCAGCAGTGGGCCGTGGAGAACCTCTGATGCCCCGGCGGATTCCCGACCCATCCAATCAGGAGCGGGGGAGGCGCGGCTGGGAGACCCGCCGCTTCCGCCAGCAGCTCCTCGAGGCGTGGGTGAACGCCTTCACGCACGACCACGGGCGACTGCCCACCGTCAAGGAGGAGCTGGAGCGACGGGCGATGATCCGACGGGAGATTGGCCCCTTCCGCTAAGTGACCTCCCTGTGACTGGCAGACCCGCCCCCCTTCCGTCTACGCTCTGACGAGCGACGGAAGGGGGGCTTTTTCATGCACGAGACCAGCGAGGCGAGACCTTCGGAGGGGTCAGAAGAAACGACCGAGTGGCTGAGGAAGAGTGAGGCGGCGGTGCGGCTCGGCATCAGCGAGCGGACCCTCGACAAGCGGGTGGTGGCCGGCCGCTATCCCAAGCGTCAGACCCGCGCGGGAGGGCCGGTGGAGATCGCGGTGCCCAAGGGCGAGGGGGAGCTGCGCGCGCTCGGCGTCGAGCTGGTGGTGGCCACCCTGGCGCGAGAGGTGCGCCCCCTCACCGAGCTGATCGACCGCCAGGCGGCCGAGATCGCGGACCTGGCCGGCCAGGTGGCGGTGCTGACCTACCAGCTCGAGGTGGCGAGTCACCGGCCACGTCCCTGGTGGCGCCTCTGGTAAGCTGCTGCCTATGGAACCGCACGACGAGTGGATCGAGCTGGGCGGCGAGCCCCGCCTGTTGGTGTCGCCGGACCTGTGGCTGCGGCTGGGCTGGAGCTTCGCGAAGGCCGTGCAGCAGCGGGTGCCCTCCCCGCCCTGGCAAGTGGTGCTGCTGGGGGTCACCCATGACAACCTGGCCTACTTCGTGATGAGCCTGGTGCGCGGCCCCCTGGCCGTCCTCTACCGCTGCCCCCTCGAGGACCTCCAATACCACGCCCGCCCCTTCTTCGAGGCGCTGCCGTCCATCAGCGACGAGCTGTACGCCCAGTGGCAGGCCCGCGCGGCGGAGTTCGTGGCGGAAGGCAACCTCATCCCCGACTAGGTGACCGGCCTGGCCGGCCATGGCCCATGCTATGATGGCCGGGGCCTGACCGGCTTGCGGGGTCCACTGAGGGGTGCTACCTGTAGGTCGCCTGAGGCTCTTGGGTTACCGGCCAGGGGCGGCCTGGGTCTCGTCAACCCAGGCGCCCCGTTGGCTGATGTCCGAGGAGGCTGCCCGTGCCGGTGTATCCCGTGGAGCTGCGCTCGAAGGTGGTCGCCGATCTGGCGCTGGGGCTCTCGGTGCGCCAGGTGGCCGCCAAGCACCACGTGGCGCGCGGCACGGTGCAGAGCTGGCGCGACCAGGCCCTCGCGAACGGGACCTATCCACGGGCTGGACGGGTGCCGATCGAGCGGCCGGACCCACGGCCAGCCGGTGAGAGCCGCGACCTGGGAGAGTGGATTGCCGCTTACGTTGCCGCCGTCTTCCGAGCCATCACCGCTGAGGCGGACCTCCTGGCAGATCCCGAATGGCTCCGCCTTCAGCCCCCTGAGTTCGTTCTCCACGCCCACAATGACCTATCGGACCGTGCCGCCCGTATTGTTGCCACCGCCAGCTTCCCCCAGCTCGAGGAAGCCCGAGCGGCCGCCGGTGCAGGCGGACCCGCCCTTGACCTTGCGGGAGTACCTGCCGCAGGCGTGGATACTGGCCCAGCCAGGGGCGACCTTCCAGGCGGGGTGGCACCTTGATTGCCTGGCCGAGCATCTCGAGGCGTGCAGCCGAGGCGAGCTGCACAAGCTGCTCATTACCGTGCCTCCTCGGAGCGGCAAGTCCCTGGTGGTCTCCGTCTTCTGGCCGAGCTGGGAGTGGCTGTGGGCTCCGTACACCCAGTGGCTGTGCGCCAGCTACGCCGAGACCCTGGCCACCCGTGACGCCGTCCGCGCGAGGCGCCTGATGCTGACGCCCTGGTATCGCGGCTGCCGAGCCATCGGCTGGGAGTTCCAGGGCGACCAGAACCTGAAGCAGAAGTATGAGAACACCGCCGGCGGCCACCGCATCGCGACCAGCCCTGGCGGCACCGGTACCGGCGAAGGCGGCCACCGGCTGGTCTGCGACGACCCGCACAACGTGCGCCAGGGCGAATCGGAGCTGGTGCGCGAGTCCACCGTCCAGTGGTGGGCCGAGACGATGTCTACGCGCGGGAACGATCCCGCCACCACGGTCGAGGTCGTGATCCAGCAGCGGGTCCACGCCCAGGACCTGGCCGGCGTCTTGAAGGCCACCGGCGAGTGGCACACCCTCAACCTGCCCATGCGCTACGAGCAGCGGGTGTTCCCCCTGGCCGGTGAGGAGCCGTCGGAAGCTCTGCCGGACCCCCACGACACCTGTCCGATCTATGCGGACCCGCGTCACCTCGAGGGCGAGCTGCTGCACGAGGTGCGCTTCCCCCTCGAGCAGGTGATTGCGCTGGAGGCCCAGCTCGGCGCCTACGCGGCGGCGGCCCAGTTCCAACAGCGCCCGGTCCCCCGCAAGGGTGCGCTGTTCCACGACGGCCTGCTGAAGCCCCTGCCGGCGGGGTTCCGCACCCCCGACGCCACGGGGAAGAGCCGGCGCGACCGCCTGCTGCTGGTGAGCTTCTTCGACCTCGCGTTCAGTGCCCGCGAGGAGGCCGACTACACGGCGGCGGTGACCATCGGGCTGGACCGTCAGACCCAGGACGCCTTCATCCTGCACGCCTGGTGGGCGCATGTGGAAGAGGTGCGGACCGAGGACGGCCAGGTGGATGCCCGCGCCGACGACGAGCGGGGCCTGGCCGGCGCGCTCGCCCGCTACGTCACCACCGTGCGCCCCCACTACGTCGGCGTGTGGAAGGGGGCCTACACGCGCAGCCTGGCCACGCAAGACCTCGTCCGTCGGGTGATCACCCTCTGCGCCAGGGGTGGCCACCCCGTGGGCATGCTCGCGGTGGCCGAGACGATCGACAAGACCACGCGGGCCATGCTCGTCGCGAACCGTGGCGACCAGGGGATGCTCTACGCGGACCGCACCGCGCCGTGGTTCCCGCACTACCTGGCGGAGCTGCTGGCCTTCCCGCGCGGCGCCCACGACGACCTCGTGGATGCCTCCAGCGGCGCCCTGGCGCTGGCGCTGACGCTCCCCAGTGACCACGTGATCCAGGGGAGCTGGACGAACGGCAAGCGCCCCCGCGTGGAAGACCAATTCGTGAGGATCGGATGAACGAGACGACCGAGCTGACGTTGGAGGAGGCCGAGCAGGGGCTCGAGACGGCGCGGCGGGTGCTGCACGGGCTGCTGGACGAGCAGTCGGATCTGTCGATCCGCATTCGGGAGGGCTATCTGGACGTGGTGCGCGCCAGCGATCGGGTGCTCGAGGCGCGGGCGCGGGCGCGGGAGCGGAGCGGATGAGGGCGACCCACAGTCGATTCTACGAGTGGTATCTCGAGTCACCGGCCTGGGCTGACACCCGCGCCGAGGCCCTGGAGGCGGCCGGCCACCGCTGCGAGCGGTGCGGCGCCAGGAAGTACCTCGAGGTGCATCACAAGACCTACGCGCGCCTGGGGTACGAGGAGCCCGAGGACCTCGAGGTGCTGTGCGCCGACTGCCACGCGGTGGCCGACCTCGAGCGGGAGGAGGAGCGCCATGTTTCACGTCCCTGAAGCCCAGCGCATCATCGCCGGCCCCCTGGCGTCGGACGAGAGCTATGGGAACAACGGGGCCTTCGCGCTCAGTGGCCTGATCCCCTCGCGCCAGCTCCTGGTGATCGCGAGTGACGGCGAGGGCTGGGAGCACGTGAGCTGCCACGTGTCCGACGGGACCCACGAGTGGACGCCGGTGTGGGACGAGATGAGCTACCTGAAGGGGATCTTTTGGGACCCCGAGGATTGCGTGGTCGAGTACCACCCACCGGCCAGCCAGTACATCAACTTCCACGGGCACACCTTGCATCTCTGGCGGCCGACCCTGCTCGAGCTGCCGCTGCCTCCGTCCATCCTGGTGGGGCCGGTGGGCGGGAAGGAACGCGTGCGATGAACGACGCCTGCCTCGAGGTGGCCGACGCGGCCTGCCTGCCGCTGGACTCCGAGGTGGCCGACCTGATCCTGACCTCGCCGCCCTATGGGCTCGACAAGGACTACGGCGGGGAGGACGATGACGCGCTGGCCTGGATGGAGCACTTGTACGCCTGGCTGCGCGAGGCGTTCCGCGTGACCAGGGAGCGGGGGCGCCTGGCGCTGAACGTCCCGCTCGACACCACCAGGGGCGGGTTCCGCCCCACCTACGCGGAAGCGGTGCGGGAGGCGCTCGCGGCCGGCTGGACCTACCGCTCGTCGATCGTGTGGGAGGACGACCACATCACCAAGACGACCGCACGGGGCAGCGTGGACAGCGCCAGCGCGCCCCACGTGATCGCGCGGGTGGAGATGATCGCGCTGTTCAGCAAGGGGCGCTGGGGCCAGGGGCGCCTGGCCAGCGAGAGCGACCTGACGCATGAGGAGTGGCTGGCGTGGACGAATGGGCTGTGGCGCATCCCCAGCGAGAGCCACGCGTGGGAGCGCCACCCCGCCGCCTTCCCCGAGGAGCTGGCGCGGCGGCTCATCACCCTGCTGTCGTTCCCTGGCGATCTGGTGGTCGATCCCTTCGTGGGGAGCGGCACCACGGTGGTGGTGGCGGAGCGGCTGGGGCGCCGGGGGCGGGGATTTGACCAGAGTGCAGACTACGTGGCCAGTAGCCGGCGGCGCCTGGCCGCCGCGAGGGAGGGGATGGATGTCGGAACCCAAGAAGCACGCGCATAACGCGGTGCCGCCGCCGCCAGAGCTGACCTGGGAGGAGCAGCAGAAGCTCCTCGACGTGTACGCGGAGGACTACTGCCGGCGGGACCGCAGCTCGCGGCTCGACTACTACGACGGCTACCTGGCCGCCTGCATCCGCTGGGGGCACCTCGAGGTGTTCAAGGCGCCGCGCAGCGACCGCCGACCGCGGCCGCCAGGGAGCGTGCGGCCGGACCTCCCCCCGCCCTTCGAGGCGCTGTGGTCATGAACGAGCAGAAGCTGACGGCCTGGTGGGAGCTGGCGCGGGCGCAGGCCGACCTTGAGATCGCGCGGGCCAGCCAGGTGCTGCTGGGGGATGTGATCGGCGAGCTGAAGCGCCGTCAGCTCGCCGTCGCGCTGGAGGAAGAGCCGGCGCGGGCGGCGTTCCAGGCGGCCTGGCGCAAGCTGCGGGCGCTGGGGGTGCCGGAGGCCATGCTGCGGGACATGGTGGACGCGTGGGACACCCACGGGGCGCCCCCGTGGGTGCAGCCGCCGGCGGTGGTGCTCGGCGGGAATGGAGAGGTGCAGCATGCCTGAGTGGACGCCGGAGGAGGCGGACTACGTGGCGGCCATCCGCCGCTTGCAGGAGTTCCAGGCCGCCCGTGACGCCCTGACGGACGAGCGGCGGCGCGCCCGCATGGAGGCGGCGCGGGAGGCCGCTCGCCCCTTTGTCGTGCCCTTGCAGCGCGCACGGGCCGCCGAGCGGCAGGCATCGCAATCGGTGCAGCGCCTGCGGACTCGCCTGCTGCGGGAGCACCCCGAGCTGGCGGATGGCGTGACCCTCACGCGGTTGGCCCTGGCGGGGATGCGACCGGCGGCGACGGTGGAGGAGGAGGTGCGGAGTGGTTGAGCCCGTGTATCTCACCGAGTTAACCCGCGTGGAGTCGCAGTACCTGGACGCGATCTCGGCGGCCGAGGTGTCGGTCAAAGCGGTGGCCCAGGCGCGCGCGGTGCTGGCGGAAGCCCGCTCGCGGGAGCGGAGCCGCACGGTTCACGCGGGGCATCTGCGCGCGCGCCTCCGTCGGGATGGCTGGTCGGAGGCGCGGCTGGAGCACCTCGAGGACCTGGCCCGCCGGCTGACGGGGTGGGACCCCAACGCGATTGAAGAGGAGCGGATGAGTGGCTGAGGCGAGACGGGGCTACACCGGCCGAGCCGGCGACACCAAGGACTTGTTGGGGTTGGTCAGGGACGTGATGGCCCCGTTCCAGGCGCGCAACCAGCTCATGCAATACGCGGATGAGATCATCTTTATGGATCGTGAGGTGGAGATTCCCGACGAATATCGGGATACTACGTTAGAAGTGCGACTTCCGCACGCATTACACACCGTCAATACGATTGCGGCTGCACTGAGCGTCAATCCGCCCAAGATCCACTTTGATCCCGTTACGATCGGGGATACGGGCCTGCGGAACCAGACCTTGCGCGAGAAGGGGTTCGAGGCGGCCTGGGAGCGCCAGCAGCACGAGAGCCAGCGGCGGCTGACCCGCCAGCTCGTGTACAGCCAGGTGGCGAAGGGCGAGGCGGTGGCCAAGACGATCCCCCGCGCGCGGCGGGCCTGGGGTGAGTATTACGAGTACGCGGGGACGACCAGGCGCGAGCTGTATGACCGCGTCGAGCGGGAGCACGACTACAGCTACGAGCAGTCCGATGCGGATTATACCAAGCTGACGGAGGAGTACAAGCGCAACATTCCGTACCCGATCGCCAGTATGGACGTACCACCTGAAAACTTCTTCTATGTGCAGGGTGAGGATGGTTATACGTGCATAGTAGAGGTGAAAGACGTTGATTACTATACCTGCCTGGAGCGGTACAAGGGCGAGATCGGGCTCTCCAAGAACGGCAAGGTGGTGCCGGCCGCGATGGGCGTGAGTGTCGAGCACTGGCGCTCGAGCATGAAGGGGTCCAACACCCTGACGCTCAGGGTGTATGAGGTGTGGGACTCGGAGTATTGCCGCACGTGCATCTGCGGGCCAGGGGACAACTTCCTGCGGGGCGACGGGCACACCCTCAAGGAATGGAAGCATAACTACGGCATACGCGAGACGAACACCCTCCGAGGGCCGTATTTCCATTGTTTTGGGGTATCTACATCCTCGAGAAGAGTCGAGAGCCAGGGATTGTCGCTCATCTTCGGCTTCCTGCGGATGTACGAGATGCTAAACTCGTTCATAACCATGCAAACGCAGACAGCCTACCGCTATGCGTACACCGCGTACAAGCGCAAGCCGCAGCCGGGCCTGGGCCTGGCCGACGGGGTGATGGCGCTGGCGCCAGGGGTGGAGAGCCAGGACGGGCAGAAGTTCAAGATCACGCCAGGGTCGATTGTGCCGTGGGACTTGGACCCGATCGAGCTGGGCAAGGGGGGCATCGACCTCGAGAAGATGATTGCGTTTGCGCGCGAGACGCTGAACCTTGCCCTTCCTGCGGTTGTACAGGGGGTAGTGAGCGGAGATGAGAGCGGATATGCGCTCAATCAAGCGTCTCATTTGGCCAGATTGCTGTGGGACCCCATCATTGACAACTTAGAGTTTATGCTGAGCGGTAGAGTAGGCTTTGAGAGCTGGCTGATAGAGCATGACCTGTGTGAAGCTGTCTACGTACTCGGCGAGCTGCCGGCCACCGCCCGTCGGCGAGCGCCAGGGCGCGGCTGGCTGCGGCTCGGCCCCGAGGACCTCCACGGCAACCATACCTACCACGTGAAGCTCGAGCCCATGACGCCCACCAATGACCTGATCCAGCTACGTAGTGCTGGTGAAGCCTTACGACTGCGTATCAAGACGCCACGCGAGGTCATAGAGGACAGTGGTGGCAACTACGATGAAAATAGGGAGGAATGGTTAGTCTATGACATAGAACAGGACCCGAGAGTGAAGGGGGATCGCATTAACAAGGTCCTACAGAAGCTAGATATACGCGATGAGGAGGCGATCCGTCAAGCCCTCACCGCCATGCCACCCAGCGGTGGCGTCCCTGGCCAGGAGCCCATGGGGTTGCCAGGGGGCGCGGGGCTGCCGGTGGAGCCAGGGGCGGGGCTGCCGGTGCTGCCGCCGCCGCCTCCCAATGCGGCCGAGGGGATGCAACCGGGCCTGGTGGGCGGGGTGCCAGGGACCCCCACCGTGCCCCAGGCGATGCTGCCGCAACCTGGCATGTAAGGAGGACGCCATGCAGGATACCCGTACCTCACGCTATCAGCTCTCCGTCCCGCCCCTTCCCACGCCCGAGCAGGTTGCCCACTTGAACCGCGAGCAGCAGGCGTCACTCCAGGCGCTGCGCGGTCCCTATGGGGAGCTGATGGCGCTCCTGATGACGCGTATGGTGGCGTCGGGGGAGCGCCAGGTGGCGCTCGAGATGTTGACCGCCGTCTATGGTTGGGCGGTGAGTGTGGTGGTGGATGACTGATGCCAAGCTCTGAAGAAACCCCTGAACAAACCGCCCGCCTGAAGTCCCTGGCCGACGAGCTGGCGCACACGCCGGCCACCCCCACTCAGCTCCGCCAGCTCATCGACCTCCGCCGGCGGGCCACCGAGGCCCAGGAGGAGCTGGACGCCGCGCTGGGGCAGCAGCCGCTCGCCCACCAGCGCACCTTCATGCCGCTGCCGGTGAAGGGGCTCGAGGACCTCGAGGAGGGGGAGCGCGCCAGCCTCATCGCCGTCTGGAACGTCTGCCTGGCGCTGCACCAGATCCTCCGCGAGATGGTGCCGGAGGGACCGGCCAGGGAGCGGGCCATCGCCGAGCTGCGGGCCGTCTACGAGTACGCCCGTGACGGCATCACCCACTATCGGAGCTTCCCCTGAACCCCGAGGCGCCGGACCTGGCGCTCTGGACCCTCTACGCGCTGGGGCTCTTGGCCGGTGTCATGGGGCTGGCGGTCGGTGCTATGCTCTGGCTGATGGTGGGCTGGGCGTGGGAGCGCCTCGACCAATTCGCGAGGTGGCACTTTCGTGGGTGAGCTGATCCTGTTCCTGTTCGCGGTGGTGGGCTGCTTCTTCCTCACCCTGGTGGCCTACACCCTGCTCGAGTACCTGGCCGGCTGGCTGCGGGAGCGATGACATGGCGGAACGGGCGACCACCGTCCAACTCGAGGACCTGACCTACGCGGTGGCGGCGGGCTGGCTCGAGGACGTGCTGGACTTCGAGGACGGCCAGCCGTTCGTGCTGCGGCCCATCGACCGCCTCATGCTGCGCCACATCGTGCAGCTCCTCAAGGACGCCCAGCTCCAAGAGGTGGCCTGATGCAGACCGACCAGCGGCCCTGGATCGTGAAGCTCGTGCAGTCGGACCTTTCGGTGCGGGCCGCCGCCGGTCTCCAGAAGTATGGGGAGGTGTTAGTGCCCCACAACGGACGCGATGCGCTCCGCGATGCCTACGAGGAGGCCCTGGACCTCTGCCAGTACCTGCGCCAGGCGCTCTATGAGCGGGATGGTCACTGATGCGTGAGCCCACCCCACCCAGCAGCCGCACCGGCCCACGCGACGGGGAAGGAGGGGGAGTAGATGGCTGAGCAGGTGCTGTATGCCAACGAGCAAAAGATCACGGTGCATGGTCGCACCGATGGCTCTGGTTACGTGGTAGTGGAGGATAGGTTGGGGGAGACCGTGCACCGCTCCGAGTGGCACCCGCGCGGGATAGTAGTGGACACTCACTTGACCCGTAACGCGCTGGCCGCCGAGAACGAGCGGCTACGGGCGGCGCTCGGCTGGGCACTGGCGCAGATCGAGGCGCAGAACCCTCGTACCGAGGGGGCCACGTATGCCTATGGTGCAGAGGCAGCGTATCAGCAAGCCCGCGAGGCGCTCACCAGGCGCTCGATGAGCGGGATGGTCACTGATGCGTGAGCCCACCCCCACCCAGCAGCCGCTGGCCCCCCAGGACACCCGCCAGCCCAGCCTGCGGCCCACCCATATGTGGGAGCGGGCGGTGGACACCGTGGTCAACGACACCCCGCCCTTGATCGACAATGTGTACCACCGCATTGCCGGCGAGCACCCGCCCTACATGGCCAACGCCCCGACCCAGGACGAGTTCGAGGCGTGGTGGCGGAAGCTCTACATGCCCCGTGGTATGCTCCAGCCGACGCCCGACCTCGAGGCCGTGGCCGAGCTGGTGACCCGCGCGCCGGAGAACGAGCAGAAGGACCTGATCGCCCGTTTGCGGAAGGCGGAGCGGGAAGGCCGCGCGGGTCTCCCTGATGCGATGATCGCCCCCGAGCGCCCCTCAGAAATGCGAGTCCCTGGTGGTCGCTCCTCGCCCGCGCTACGCGCCGCCGCCGAAACCCGTCCGTATACGTTCCCTGCAAGACCTCTACGATAACGTCCCCCTCGAGGGCGCCCCCAGTGGCGTCTACCCGTGGGGCATGAGCCCCCAGGTGCGCGCCGCCCTCGCGGGCTACCCCTACCAGCCGGCGCCGCCCGCCCCGCCGGACACCACCGGTGGCGTGCAGGGCTCCACCCTCCCCGCCGGCAGCTCCGGCGGCCCCCTCTCCTACGACCCCCGCGCCTTGCTCGAGGCTACCCGCGTCCCCAATGAGCCCCCGCCGGGCTATCAGGGCGCCCCGCCTGGCTGGGGCGGGGCGCCGACCACCGAGGCGGAATACTACAAGCAGAAGTGGCAGTACGAGCTGCTGAACGACCAGGCCGCCCGCCAGGAGCAGCGCCGCCAGTTCGACCTCCGCGAGGAGGCCATGCGGAACGAGTCGCTTCTCAATCGCTTCGGCCAGTACACGCCCACCACCGCGCCGCCCAGCGGCGCCGGTCTGGCCGGTCAGCAGATGGCGGCCCGCTCGGCCATCAGCGACGAGCGGATCAAGGCCCAGCAGCAGCGCGCCGAGTGGCAACAGGCGGTGGGCGCCCAGGAAGCGGCCGCCGCCGCCGGCCCCCAGGTGTACACCCCCGAGCTGAACCCCCTGCCCCTGGCCGGTCTGCCCGAGCCGTACAGCCAGCGTCACGCGCTTGGCCCCCAGGAAGCGCAGCTGCTCGGCCCCTACCAGCCCCGCCCGCAGTGGCTCAGTGGCCCCCAGTTCGGGATGAGCGTGGACGAGTCCGCCCGCAATACCATGCGCGGGAATGAGGCGTTCGGCATCCACCTGGATCGCGGGAACACCGTGGGACGCGGCGCCGCCAGCCTGAACAACCTGGCGCAGTCCTCCATCGGCTCCGAGCAGGGGGAGGCCGACTACGCCCGCCTCGAGCGCCTGGTGCTGGGCGACCCCAACGACCCCGCCAAGTTCCCCGCCAGCCCCCGCGCTTCCATCCTCCTGCGTGAGGAGGACCCTGGCGTGCATGCCACCCCTGAGGAGCGGGCCTACCTGGCCATGCGCCGCCGTCGGCGCCAGCTCGGCGGGAGCGTGCGCGGGGGAGGAGGGACGCCCTATGACCAGCCAGCCTACTGAGGACCCGTTGACCCCCGAGGAGCGCGCTCGCTTCTCCCAGGCGGCCGACGAGGTCATGGCGGCCGAGCCGACGCTCCCCGCCCGCAACCCCGACTGTACCTGCGCGACCGCGAAGCTCGCCGGCGGCTGGCTGGGGCCGCTGTGTGACTCCTGCGCCGACCTCCAGCACGCGGAAATCGCGGAGATGATCGCGACGGACCCGCTGCTCCAGAGTGGGGGCGACAAGTGGGTCGCCTACACCAACGCGCTGATCATGGAACAGGAGGGCGTCCCCCTGGAGGAAGCTCTGGAGCGCCGCTTTCAGAAGCTGGTGACCCTCGAGCGCGAGGCGCGCCGAGCGCGGGAGGCGAAGTACCATGCCGCTCCCTAGCATCACCGAGGAAGAGCACAACGAGCTGCTCCTCCAGCGCCAGCTCCGCTCGGCCAACCGTGAGGAGTACCGCTACCGCCCGCCGGACACCTCGGCGCTCGAGCAGATGGTGGCCAACCCCGTGCAATTCACCCCTCCGCCCCCTGCGGCGCCTCTGAGCGCCCCGCCGGCTGCTGGTCCTCCATCCTCGACGGCGGGGCGCTCACCCGAGCAGCTCATGGCACTGGGCCAGAGCCAGTTCAACCAGCCAGGCGTGACCTACGCCGAGGCCCTGGCGGCCTGTGGACCGGCCGCGGCCATCGCCTTCGCGGCCACCACCGGCCGCCCGCCCAGCCTGCAAGAGGCCCTGGTGCTGGCGCGGCAGACCGGCTGGACCGAGGGCGGCCAGGCGGGACCGCAGGCCCAGCAGAAGCTCCTCACCGCCATGGGGGTGCCCACCCGCCTGGAGGCCGGCGTCAACTGGGGCGCGGTGCAGCAGGACGTGCAGAACGGCAACCCCGTCATGCTCAGCTCGAGCGGCGGGCCAGGGCTCCAGGGGGAGGCCGGCCACTACTGGCAGATCCTGGGCTACCGCCCCGAGGACGACCGCTACTTCGTGGGACCATCAGGGACGGCCTATCGCGGCGGCAAAGAGTGGATGAGCCCTGAGGAGATCGCGCGAGTGGCCGGCCAGCCGTCCCATGCGCTGTACCTCGACAACCCGTTCACTCCTGGCGAGAGCATCGCGCGGCGGGACCCCTCCCCCGAGGGGCTGCGGGCCTACGCGCGCGGCGCCGCCCAGCGGGCAGGGTTCGACCCCGACGTGTTCGAGCGCCAGATCCAGCAAGAGAATGGGTTCAAGATCACCGGCGCCTCGAGTGCCGGCGCGCAGGGCATCGCGCAGATCGTGCCCCAGTTCCACCCTGGCGTGAACGTCAATGACCCCTTCGAGAGCCTCGACTACGCGGCGAAGCTGATGGCCGGCTACGTGCGCCAGTACGGCTCCACCGCCACCGCCCTGGCCGCTTACAACGCCGGACCTGGCGCGGTGAAGCAGTACGGCGGGGTCCCTCCCTTCGAGGAGACCCGCCGCTACCTGGCCAAGATCCTGCCCGACGGGGTCGAGCCGCCCATCCCTGAGCCCCTGCCGGGCAGTCAGCTCCCCCCCCAGCCTGGCCGCACGGCCGCCGGCGCGCCGGACCTGGCCGCCATCAACCGCCAGGCGATCGAGGCCGCGCAGAGCTTCGTGCCGCCGCCCTCGGCCCCCTCGCCGTTCAAGACCTACACGCCGCCCCTGCGGAACATCGGGGCCAATGCCTACGGCCTGGGGCAGGACCCCGTGCTGGGACAAAGCTCCTACGACCTCCCGCTCTCCCTCACGCCTCCGCCCGAGCCACCCCCACCGCAAGTCTTCCCGCCGGCGGTCCCTGGCGCGGCGGGGATGTACAGTGACCCGCTCCCCAACCCCCAGCCGGCGCCAGTGCTGCCGAGCTTTGACTTCGGCGAGCAGTACGCGGCGCGCGAACGAGCCATGACCCCGCCGGTGGAGACCATCCGCCCGCGCGAGCCCAGTACCTGGCAGCTCCCGTCGATCGGTCCGTACACGCCGCCGCCCATCCCTCTGGACAACCCCGTGAGCGCCATCCAGAACGCGGCCGCCCGCTATCCGCAAGACCCCCTGCGGGGTGTGATCCAGGGCGCCGCCGAGGCCCCCATCGGCGCCATCGCCGGTGCCGGACCGGCCGCGAACGCCGGCCTGCGGGCCTTGCTGCCGGACCTCTACGCCAAGCCCGAGGCCGCGCTGCGCTACCAGCCCACGCCCGAGCAGATCGCCGCCACCCAGCTCCCCCTGCCCTTCCAGGGGCGCGAGGTGCCCGGCCTGGGTCGCGTGCCAGAGGGGGGAACCCTCAGCCCCCTCGAGCTGATCCCGCCGGAGGGGCTCGGCGTGGGCGCGGTGGTGGAGAACGCGCTGGACCCCACCAACTTCATCCCTGGCGCCAAGGCCGGCCATATGATCGACCGCCTGGTCGGCGGGGTGGGGCGGGCCTTCGAGCGCGCCGCTGACATCCCCGGCCGGGCAGGGATGAGCCTGGGACGGAACCTGGCCGAGCGGGGGGCGGTCACCGCCGCTCCCCCGGCCGGTGCCAGCGGCCCCCTGGCCGCGCGGGCCGCCGCGCAGTTTGACGAGGTGGCGGCCCAGGCGCAGCGGGAGGGGAACCCCCTGGCCGAGCTGGAAGCCCGGCGGGCCGCCGATCGGGTGCGCCAATCGGTGACTCCCAGTCAGCCCGAGCTGCCCTTCGCGGCGGCGCCGACGGAGGCCGAGCGCGCCGCCGGCCTGGCCACGCAGCCGCTGGGGCGCGCGACCGCTCCCGAGCGCGCCGCCGGACTCGCCACCCAGTCGCGTCTGCCCGGCTTCGAGCCGTCCTACGGGCAGGCCGCCAGTGCGAATGCGCTGCTACCCCCTTCGACCTTTGGGATCGGGCAGGCGGCCGAGCGCACGGCCGCGACCATCGCCCGTCAGGGCGCGATCGGCGCGGTGGAAGGGGCTGGCGGCGGAGTCCTGGCGGCGCGTACCACCGGCGGCGAGGACACCAGCAGCGGCGACTACCTGAAATACGGCACCCTGGCCGGGCTGGCCGGCTTCGCGCTGGGGGCGTTCCCCCGTGGCACCGGCGCGCGCATCGGCGAGGCGGTCACCCTGGCCGCGCGCGGCGGGACCAAGACGGAAGCGCCGGCCAACCTCGCGGAGGCCGAGGCCGCGCTGGGCGCTACCCGTGCCGCGTACCAGGCGGCCCTGCGCGCAGATGAGCTGGCGCGCGCCACGCCCGAGGCTCTGGCACGCCACCCCGATCTGGTGAAGGCGCAGACCGCGGTCACCGCCGCCGAGCAGGCCCTGGCGGCGGTCGATCGCCATGCGGACGTGCTGAAGGCCAACGCCGCCGTGGACGCCGCTCGCGCGAAGTACGAGGCGGCGCAGCACGCGGTGGCCAATGCGCGGGGCGCGAAGCAGGCCACCTCCCTCGAGAAGGCCGCCGCGAACGCGGAAGCGAAGATCGCCGAGGCCGAAGCGAAGGCCCAGCAGAAGCTCCTCGACACCCAGCAGGCCCTCGAGAAGAAGCACGCGGAGGCGCTCGGCAAGCTCCCCACGGCCACCACCAAGGCCCAGGAGGCCATCGCCAAGCTCGAGGTGCGGGCCGGTGAGGGGCTGCGGAAGACCATCGGACCGGTGCGGACCGCCGAGCTGGCGCATGCGGAGTTCGCCGGTGTCCCCCTCCCTGACGACTGGGAGGCGGGGTGGCGGGACGTGATCGAGCGATTCCGCCCGCCCGCCGAGTCCGCCCCCCCAGGGGTGAACGTGGGGAACCTCCAGCGCCTGGCCGGCCAGGCGGCGCCGGACGTGGAGGCGTACCTGGCCGGTAAGGTGCCCAGCATTCGCGAGGGGGGGCTGGCGGTGGGCGACCCTGGCCTGCCGGAGGGTCCGGAGAAGGCCGTCAACGACTTCATGAGCGCCCGCGCGCTGGCGTCCCCTGATGGCGTGGCCCACGCCAGTGTCACCGAGATGTTCGATGCGTTCCCTCAAGGCCCCCGCCCCGAGGCGCCGTTCTCGCCCCAGCGGTGGAGCGACAGCTCGAGCAAATTTGAGACGGGCAAGAGCCAGTACGGGCTCCCGCGGACCATGGACGAGCTGCGCCTGGCGCTCGACATCGGGATGCCCTGGATGCATTGGTATCACCTCTTCGCGACCGAGGCCGAGAAGCTGGTGGGCCAGGACAACATGCGCGAGTGGTCGGCCCTCTTCGCGGCCACCAGCCCGCAGACCAGCGTGGAAGAGAACTTCGCGCAGTCCCTGGCCATCATGCGCTGGGCGCGGGAGCTGGCGCGCGACGATCTCTTGACCCGCGACAACCTGGGGAAGAAGTGGGAGGCGTCCCGCTGGAACGACCCCTCGCTGACCACCAAGCCCAAGCGAGTCAGAAACCCCGCCACCGGCCAGATGGAGACGGTGCCAGGAGGGCCGCCGAAGTTTTGGGGGTCCGGCGACAAGCTCGACAAGGCGTGGGCCATCTACAAGGACGGGTTCGCCGACGTGAAGGGCCTGAAAACTGCCAGCTACGGCGGCAACATCCTCAACATGGCGCACCTCAAGTACGACCCCCACAGCGTGATCGACACCTGGATGGCCAAGCTGTTCGGGTTCAAGTACGACGAGTGGCTGGCCGGCGACAACAACACCTACCGCCTGGCGGATGGCCTGACCCGCTACCTGGCCCGCGAGCGGGGAATCGCCCCCAACCAGGCCCAGGCCGCCATGTGGTTCGCCATGAAGCAGATGACCGAGCACCCTGCCACCAAGTCACTACGTGACGCGGTGGACGAGGGCAGGATGAGCCTGGGGGAGGCGCTCCTCAAGGCGAAGCAGGCCGGCGTCTTCGAGAGCGGCGAGGCCGAGAGCGGCGACCTGACCTCCGTCCTGAATGACCCGAAGATGCTCGAGTCGAGGCGGCTCGGCACCTCCGATGAGGCGAAGGCGGCCGGTCTCGACATCGCGTCGGCGCGAGCCGCCCAGGCCGACCTGTCGGCCCCTGGCACCGAGCAGCTCCGCAGCCCTGGTGCGGGCTCGAAGGGCGCGCAACCCCTGCCGGTGGGCGAGGCGGCCGCCGAGAGCGGCTACCGCAGCATCGCCGAGCGCCAGGCGCCGGTGATCGCCATTGGGAGCGCCGACCAGGCCGCGCTGGGCCTGCGCCACGCCTACGACCTCGAGGACGGGACCCCCGCCTACCTCATGGAAGGCATCGAGCTGGTGCATCGCGTGGTCCCCACCGACTACGGTCTGCAAGTGGTGGTGCCCGGCGGGAATCGACAGACCACCACGGGCATCGCGGACGTGATCTTGGAGCGCCTGCCCCCCGAGGTGGAAAGCATCGGTATCCACGTGCCGGACGTACACTATGGGGAGGTAGGTGGCATCCAGATCAACGCGCAGGGCGAGCAGCTCGACGCGCTGGTGGCCGCTCTCAAAGACGCCGAGTACCTCACCAGCACCTCGAGTGAGCGCGACTTCGTGCGCGTGGTGGTGCCCGAGGAGAGCGCGGCGGTCGCGAGACAGATCGGCGAGCTGATCCAAACGCACGCCCCAGGAGCGTCCTGGGAAGACTATCGTGCCTGGAATGAGTCCCGTGCCCGAGGAGACATTTCGACAGGCGCTCGACCGGCTGGGGTGCCGCCCCGCGCCGGCGAACCACCCCGTGTATCAGAGCGGGGCAGTGATCATGGTGCCTCTGGCCCAGGCGGAACCGACGCCGCCGGAGCCGGAGCCCGTCCCAACGCCCTCGGCGCCTTCGCCGGTGCCGGCGCCGGGCAGCTAGGGACCGAGGAAGAAACCAGCCCCGAGGAACGTTTAGTCAGGGGGCTTGGCGGTGCGGCGGCAGGATTTGCTGGCTTTCGGGCCGGTGGGTTCGGCCGCCGCGCTGCGTCTGCGGGCGCTCGAGCTGCCGCCGCTGAGGAGTCCCCCACCCAGGCGATCGCCGATGCCCGCGAAGCCTTCCGCGCCGCCCAGTCCGCCGCCACCGGCCAGGGGAAGAGTGGTCTGCCCCAGGCCGAGCTGGCCGACCTGGCCGAGGCGGTCACCCGCTACCGCGCCAGTGAGGCCGGTGGACGCCAGGGCGAGGCCGTGCGCGTGCTCACGCAGATGGCGCGCCACCCCGAGCTGGTCGCCGACCCCGGCGCCCGCGCCCGCACGCTCCTCTCCTCCATGTACAAGAACCGCAAGGAAGCGGACTTCGCCAAGTACCTCAACGAGGTGGACCTCGAGGACCCCCTGGCCACCGCGCGCGCCATCAAGGTGCTGGGCCAGAAGAACCTCGGCGACTACGCGAGCTGGGCCTGGTACAACAGCCTGC
The DNA here is from genome assembly GCA_036741815.1 of Acidobacteriota bacterium. GTDB lineage: Bacteria > Acidobacteriota > Vicinamibacteria > Fen-336 > Fen-336 > DAINRN01. The sequence continues at coordinate 6,877 of DAINRN010000001.1, read as the reverse complement.
TCTCCGCGCCGGTGGGCCGCATCCGCGACCTGATCTCCACCCAGGCCGCCCTGGCCGCCTATCCGTTAGAGAAGGCCGCCGCCGTGCCGATCGACGCGGTGATCGGTCGCTTCACCGGCAAGCGCACGATCTACGGCGGGGAGGTGGCCGCCGAGTACGCGGGGATGGCTGCCGCGCTGGGGGAGGGCGTGCAGGACGCCCTGGACGTGCTGCGCCACGGCGCCACGGTCTCGGCCGCCCGCGAGGACCTGGCGGCGGTGGGACCGGAGGCGGTGCAGGGTCCCTTCGGGGGCGCGCTCCTGAATGCCCCCACCCGCCTGGTGAAGGCCAACGATGCGCTGGCCCGCGCCCAGGCGCAGAAGGGGATCATCTACGCCGACGCCTACCGCCTGGCCAAGCAAGAGGGCCTGAAGGGGGACGCGTTCGCAGAGCGCGCCGCGACCTTAAGGGTCAACCCCACCGACGAGATGATCGCCCACGCCCAGGACCTCGCGAGTGAGAAGCTCTGGCAGAAGACGAACCTCGTCACCGAGAAGGTCGGGCACTTAAAAGAGCTGCCGGGCATGACCGCCATCCTGCCCTTCCACGCCACCCCCATCAACCTCGCGAAGTTCGCGATGGAGCGCAGCCCGATCGGGTTCGGGATGCTGGGGGTGCAGGGCCTGCGAGGCAAGGCGACCCAGCAGATGGTCTCGGAGGGGGTCGCGCGGGCATCGATCGGCTCGGCGCTGATGGCCGGCATGTACGGACTGGCCCAGCAGGACCTCATCACCGGTCAGACCCCGTCGGACGCCGCCGAGCGCGACGAGTGGGCCAGGATCGGGAAGCAGCCCTACAGCATCAAGATCGGCGACACCTGGCACTCTTACCAGCTCCTGCCGATCGCGCCGGTGCTGGCCGCCGGCCCCGCGATCGCCGACGCAGTGGCCCATAAGGACGCCGACAGCGGCAACGCCATCTACACCACCGCCGCGCTGGCCATGGCGCGGGCCATGACCGACCAGCCCATGATGCAGACCCTGGCCCAGGCCCTGGACGCCGTCCACGAGCCCGAAAAGAAGGGCGGGGCGTTCATCGAGGGGCTGGCCCGCAGCGTGGTGCCAGGGGTGGTGGGGGCGGCCGCTCGAGCTTCGGACGAGCGGGTGCGGAACCCTGAGGGGCCGTGGGAGGCCATCCTGGCGGTGATCCCTGGCGCCAACCAGCTCGTGCCCGAGCGACAGACCGCCTTCGGACAGCCGGCCGAGCGCGCGGCGGGGATGCGGGGCGTGGGCGGCCTGGTGAACCCCTTCCGCTCGACGCCCGAGCACACCAACCTCGTGGAGCGGGAGCTGACCCGCCTGCACCTGCCGTCGGAAGGGTATCGGGTGCAGCCAGGGATGGTGGGCCGCACCCTCCAGATCGGGAGTGAGCCGGTGCGTCTGACGCGGGAGGAGCAGGCGACCTACCAGGGGGCGGCCGGCCAGCTCACCTTCGGTCTCCTGTACCAGGCGATGAACACGCCCGAGTGGAAGGGCGCCAGCGACGAAGAACAGCGCAAGTACGTGCATCAGGTGTACGCCAAGGCGAGGGAGCAGGCGCGCGGCCAGGTGATCCCCCAGCTCCAAGAGCGGGCCAGGGGCCAGGAAGAGCGGCGGCGGGAGCGGCTCGCAGGGTAGGGGGGTTTACAAAAAGCCCTCCCCTACGCATGTAGAGAGTGAGGAGTGTCATGGCAGACCAGGAGCTGAGCGCGGCGGAGGCCGCGGCCGTCGCGGGGGCAGGGACCGGCGGGGGCACCCTGGACCTGAACAAGCCCAAGCCGGGCACCGTGCAGTCGCGCCTGGTGCAGGGGTACATCGTCTACGAGAAGGCCAACGCGCAGGGGGAGTGGGAGATCGACGCCAGCCGGCCGGCCCAGCCGTTCCTGCCGGGCACGGCGCCGGCGGCGGGCGCCCCGCACACCCTCACCTTGCCGGGCGGGCAGGGCATCCTCCAGTGGAACCCCCAGGACGAGGACTGGTATCTGATCAAGGGGAGCGCCACCCCTGAGAAGCCCCAGTACCTCACCTCCGGCCCCAACACCATCGCGGTCTACCCTGACGGGCGGCGGGAGGTGATCGCCACCGACCAGACCTCCATCGCGCAGGGGCAGGCGGGGATCGACCTGGCGCGCGACCAGTACCACCGTGGCGTGAGCCAGGACACCTTCAATAATCGCCTGGCCAGCGACCAGTTCACGCTCTCGAGTAACGCCGACGTGCGGGCTACGCAGACCCTGCTGCACACCATCGAGGCCCAGCGGGCGGCCAACGAGCTGGCGCGCGGGCAGCTCGAGGAGACCCAACAGGGCAACCGCTTCAACCAGCAGTACAAAGCGTTCATCGACTTGCCCTACCAGCAGGTACAGGACGAGCGAGCCGCGCAGGCCGCGCGGCTGGGGGCCGCCGCCCAGGCCGGCACCTACGGGGTGCAGCGCGCCAGCGAGGGACGCCAGGCCGGTGCGGACGTGGTGAGCACGATGCTGGCCACCCTGCCCTACCGCGCCAGCCCCGAGTGGGACCGCCAGTACCTGGCCGCCCACAACGCGGAGATCGCCGGCCGTCCGATGCCGGCCTACACCGAGGCCGCGCTGGGCTTTAAGGCGCCAGACTTCGAGGGCGCGCGCGCCCAGGCCAACGCGCAGGCGCAGGCCCAGCTCCCCACCTACGGCCAGCTCGTCCAGGGAGCGCCGACCTTCCCCAACATGGACCCCGAGGAGGCCAAGCGGCTCCAGCGCATGCTGATGGGCCTGCCCTACCGGCCGGAGGGGTAAGAGGAGGGGCTAGTCGCGACCAGGCCGCGACTATGCTACGATAGGGCTGACTGTGGAGGGGTGTGGCCAAGCCTCTCCACAGCCGCCCCTCCGCTAGGAGCTTTTTTCAGTGGCCATGGACGGAAGCGAGATCCAGAGTGGCGCCCCGGCCCTTCCCGATCGCGGCGGAGGCCAGGGTGAGGAGCCGTCGGGTGGTTCCAAGGGCATCGGTCACTTCTTCGATCGCATGATTCACGGGGGGCGCCCGTCCCCTGAGGATCGAGCCGAGACGAGCGGTGAGGGATCGCCACCGGACCAGTCGGAACCCCGCACATCCCCGCCGCCTCCCGCCTGGACCCCGCCGCAAACCCCGCAGGAGCTGGACCGCCTCGTGCAGTCCCGCACCGACGCCGAGCTGTACCGCCGCGAGGCCGCCAAGCGCGAGCGCGAGGTCACCGAGCTGCTCGACCGCGCCGAGCGGGCCTTCGATGAGGGTGACGACATCCTCGGCGGCGACCTCAAGCGCCAGGCCAAGGCGATCGAGCAGGGGGAGACCACCGACGCCGCCCAGCGGGTCGGGGAGATTTCGGACTTCTACGACCACGTCTTCCTCGACTCCTACCTCGCGAAGCTCGACACCCCCACCCGTGACGCCCTGCTCGCCGAGCCCATCGTGGGCGGCAATGGGCGAGCCTTGCTGGCCGGCCGCATCGCCGACGCGCTCTATCAGAAGGGCGTCCACGAGGGCGAGCAGAAGGCCGAGAAGCGGCTCCGCAGCAACCCCGCCTTCCGCAAGGAATTGGTGCATCAGATCCGCCCCGAGCTGGGCGAGCCCGAGCACCTCCCCGCCGTGGGCGCCACCAGTGGCGGCAGCAGCATGGACGACTTCATCCGCACCGCTATGAAGCGATAAGAGCACCCCTCCGCAACTGAATACCCCCTATTGCCGGAGGAGAATGTGCCCTACAGCAATGTGATCGACCGCTCGACGGATGCCAGCGCCCTCATCCCCGAGGACGTGAGCCGCGAAATTATCGAGGGCGTCAAGCAGAAGTCGGCCGTCCTTGAGCTGTTCCGCCACCGCACCATGACCCGCGCCCAGCAACGCATGCCGGTCAAAAGCTTGCTCCCCACCGCCTACTGGGTGAGCGGCGACACCGGCATGAAGCAAACCACTGAGGTAAACTGGGCCAATAAATACCTCGACGCAGCGGAGCTAGCGGTTATTGTGCCAATTCCAGAGACATTGGCCGCCGATATGGACTATTCGGTGTGGGAAGAGGTCAAACCTGACCTCGAGGAAGCCATCGCGGTCGCGCTGGACAACGCCGTGATGTTCGCGATCGGCAAGCCGGTGGAGTGGACCAACTTCCTCGGCCTGGTGCCGGCGGCCTACGCGGCGGCCAACAACGTGCTGGTGGCCGGTAGCGGCGCGCCCACCGACGTGGCCACCGACATCAACGCCATCATGGCGGCGGTCGAGGTGGACGGCTACGTCCCCAACGGCTTTTGGGCGCCCATGACGTTCAAGAGCACGCTCCGCAACGCCCGTGACCTCAACCAGGGGCTGCTCTACCACCAGGACGGACCCGCCAATACGGGCCTCGAGAAGAACCGCGTGAGTGGCGAGCTGTACAGCGAGCGGATCATCTTCAACAATGCCGGCCTGGCCTGGCAGGACATCGGCAACCCCACCCCCAAGACGGTGCGCGCGATCACCGGCGACTGGAACCAGGGGATCGTCGGCATCAGGCAGGACATCACTTACAAGATGTTAGACCAGGCTGTCCTCCAAGACGGCGCAGGGAACATCCTTTACAACTTGGCACAGCAAGATATGGTTGCATTGCGTGTCACAGCACGTTATGCGGCGCAAATACCCAATCCGATCAACCGTGCCAATGCCAGCGGCGGGGTGGGTCCCTCCACGACCCGCTTCCCGTTCTCCTACCTGTACGTCTAAGAGGAGGGACCCATGCCCCAGCAATATGGCGGCTACGAAGTAGACATCGTCGGGGTGGCGGCTACCACCGGCGGTGCCATCCTGGGCCTGGCCAACCCTGAGGGCGCCGACCTGATCGTGAAGCGCGTGGTGATCGACATGATCCCCAAGGCCACCGGCGCGGCCACCGCCAACGTGGGGATCGCGGCCACCGCCACCACCGGTGCGGCGAACCTCATCGCCGCCGGCAACGTGGGCGGCGGCGGCAACGGCACGATCGACAGCCTGCCGGCGCTCGGCGCCGTCAAGTGGCCCGCCGGCCAGTTCCTCACCATCACCGGCCTGGCTTCGACCGTGGGGCTGGTAGGGCGCGTGTACATCGACTACTTCGTGGCGAAGGGCGCCTAAGGAGGGTACTATGCGAATCAAGATGCTCGAGCCCCAATTCTCCGTGGAGGTGGGGCGCAGTCTCTTCCCTGGCGAGGTGCTGGAGGTGGCCGACTCCCAAGGGGAGACCTACGTGCGCCTCAAGCTGGCCCAGGAGACCAAAGACGCGGTTGCCCCTGCCCCTGACCCGCACGGTGACCCCTTTGGCCTCGAGGGGCGCCGCGTGCCTGGCAGTCTGACGCCGGTGGCCTTCGAGGGCCGCACGGGGCTTGCCTGAGACGGAGGGCGCATGCCCAATCTGCGCGCCTACCGCCGACGGTTCGCGCAACATGTGGGGAGTGGGCTGCTGGCGGGGATCTGCGACCCCGCCGACAGCTCCACCCGCACCTACCTGTCCGACCCCAGCCGCCGCAGCTCGGTGTCCACCGGCGACGATCTGGTGGAGTGGTATCTCCATCGGCCGGAGGCCGCCGCCGTGCGCGATCGGGTGCGGGTGGTCGCCGAGGTGGACCTTACGGCCGGCCGCATCTTCGGGGACTTCCCCCCTGGCGACCAGTGGGACGAGGCGCCGGCCCCTGGCGAGGTGTACGAGCTGCTGGCGCCGGAGTTCCACCCCACCCAGCTCCACGACTACCTGAACGAGAGCCTGAAGTTCTGCCTGGTGCCCGCCGAGCTGACCCTCCCCCGCGTGCCGGTGCCAGGGCGCCAGCCGGTGACCGACTTCGCGCCCTGGCTCACCACCGCCCAGCACCTCTATCGGGTGGGCTCCCTGTCCGGCACCGGCAGCCGCGAGACGGTGGACCCCTACCGCTCGGAGCTGCGCGGCGCCTTCGAGGAGGTGGCCGGCGCGGTCTACCTCCGTCTCGACGGGGGCCTACCGGCCAGTGGCGCCAGCATCGGCACCCTGGTCGCCGACCTCCCCGCCGGCGCGCTCGCGCTGGCCGACGCCGACGTGACCGAGGGCGCCGGCTGGCCGTCGGCACCGCCCTTCTTTGTGACCATCGACCTGGAGCTGGTCAAGGTGACCGGCCATGCGGGCGGCGCCTACCAGCTCCAGCGGGGCTACTCCACCACGAACGACGCCGCTCACCCCGCCGGCATGGTCCTGATGGCGCCCGGCCAGTACGTGCTGCACGGCCTGTTCCCCGCCTACTCGCTCTGTCGCGCCGCCGGCGGGGAGTACGGCGAGCAGGAGGGGCTGGAGCTGGACACCGACGAGGCCATCCCTGAGGAGCAGTGGGTCGTGGCCGGCGCCTTGAAGGAAGCCTGGCTGACCGCCCCGCAGACCATGGAGCAGCTCGCCGAGCGCATGCGCTTAGGCAACCTCGAGCAGGCGTCCCTGGCGTTCCAGCGGTGGCAGGCGGTGACTCGCGAGCGCATGCCCGTCCATCGCAGCTTCGTGCCGGTCGGCTCGAGCGCGTTCAACACGATCGGACCCGTCCGATGAGGCGGCCCAGCGGCAAGACCCCCTACCCCTGGCATGTGACCTTGCACCACCCCGAGGTGGGCACCGCGCGCCTCCTCTTGGTCGCCGACCAGAGCGGCGCCCTGGTGACCCGCCACCGCTACCTGGGCTCCGAGAACGTGACGCCCACCGACTACAACTACGGCTCGCAGAGCCCTTTCACCCGCAAGACGGCGCTGTTTAATCGCCTGGTGATGGGGATGGGCCAGCCGGTGGAGGAGGCGCTCGGCAGCCAGCGGTACGACTGGGCGCTCGGCATGGACTGGAGCTGCGGCCTGGGCACCCTGGCCACCAAGTGGTCCGAGCCCTTCACCTT